>JAUZPT010000001.1 GCA_030705745.1 Bacillota bacterium
GTCAGCCAAAGTGCTCCAAGCCTCGCGCAAATTGTCAAATGCATGCTCAAACATATTGGACATGATTTTTGTTTCAATTTCGGTCAGATTATCCACTTTGTTCACGCTTGTCCCTCTTCCTCCGAGCAGTCGATCCATCATCGCATAGGCAACATTCGGATTGACTTCCATAAGGATTCTTCCGTCAAGGGGAAGTACTTCATAAACATTCAAGATCGTCATTTTCGGTATGGAACGAATAAATTCTTCATATGGAATTTGGTCAGCAGATGCGACCGAAATTTGCACATATGTCCGAAGTTGGGCAGAGAAAAAAGTAGTTAACAATCGGGCAAAATTCTCATGTATCCTCGTAAGGCTTCGAATTTGATCTTTTGAAAAGCGCAATGCTCTCTTAAAATCATATACACGTATTTTTTTCTCTGTTTGTTCTTTCTTTAACTCATCCGCATCCATTTCGCCTGTAGATAGTGCAGAAAGGAGGGCATCAATTTCACTTTGTGATAAGACTTCTCCAGCCAACCAACCTCACCTCCATTTGTTAAAAAATTTTGAAGTAATGAGCATTTATTGGAGAAGATAATCGGTTATATATACTTTGACCACTTTTCCATCTTGCATTAATTCATTAATCTTGTTTTTTAACGTTTCTTGAAGCTGTAATTTTCCTTCTTTGCTCTGTATGTCTTTCGCCTGCTTTTCAGACAGCTCCTGGATGATGATGTTTTTTATTTGAAAATCACGTTTTGTTACTTCATCCTTGGCATTTGTGCTGTCCGTTTGTATCTTAAAAGACATACGAATAAACCCATCACTTGCCAGATTGGTAGTAATTTGAGGCAAGTCATACGAGTCTTCCAGCACTTGGTCGATAGTCGGTCCCTTTTTTGCAGTTGTCCCTTTTACCTTGTAAATAACCACTGCTGCAACACCCCCGACGAGCAGAATGGAAACAAGCAATATTAACATGATCATTAACAGCTTATTTTTCTTCATCAATGTTTCCCTCCATCTGCAGCCGGCCCACAATATTTATGGATCGATAGAAATTTTCAACCATTTTCACGGTTTCTTCTTGCGTTTCCCTAACAACAAACTTATGCCCATTTGCTAGGGTAATAGTTGTATCGGGAAAAGATTCAATGTTTTCAATATAAATTGCATTGATAGTGAATGGCTTTCCATTTAAACGGGTCACTTTTATCAATTTATTATCAGAGTCGGGAATGTCCCCGACCCTGTCCCCCCCCTTAAATTATCGTTTTAAATTGATGAGCTCCTGCAGGATATCATCGGAAGTGGTAATGATTTTTGTATTCGCCTGGAAACCGCGCTGTGCGACGATCATATCCGTAAATTCTTCTGAAAGGTCTACGTTTGACATCTCGAGCTCGCCTGATGCAATTGTTCCGCGGCCTACACCCGCAACATTAATATTGGCGGTCCCGGAATTGACGGTTTCCTGAAATAAGTTACTACCTGCTTTAGATAAACCTGATGGATTGGTGAATTTCGCCAATGCTAGCTGGCCGAGCTGCAACACAAGCCCATTGGAGAAAACCCCATTAATTTCACCTGATGAACCTATGTTAAAGCTGTCAAGTGTCCCCTGCGTATTACCGTCAGGAATTGCTGTTGCATCCAGGCTACCTGCATTTTTTGTCAGGTCTTTAATTGGCATATTTATTGTAAAATTCTTAACAGCTCCTGTTCCATCATTGAGTTTCAATGTGAAGCTCTTGCTTGAAGGCGGATTATTAGGATCATATGCTGGTATTGTAATAGTTTGCGATACTACGTTTGCAGTTGGGTTTGCTGGATCAACAGGAAGCGTATTATCAATAAATGAAAAATTCCATGTACCTGCAGCGGGATCCTGTGGCTGTATCTTTAAATCAAGTACATGTTCCAGGCCTTTGTCATCGACGACTTTTATCTGTTGTACCAGGTTGGAGCTTCCTTTTGCATCTGTTGGAAGATTTCCTTTCATTTCAATTTGATTTGTTTGCTTAGCAGGTAGGACGGAATTTACGTTCACAGTGATATCCTTTAAAACACCGTTATTGTACGACTGTACCTTCATGCCATCGCCATTGACCAGAGTACCGTTATTATCAAGGTAGAAGTTTCCTGCTCTCGTATATTCCTGTGCATTTCCTTGTTTCACCACGAAATATCCATCCCCGGCTACTGCAAGATCAAGAGAGCGACCGGTGGTTTGCATGCTCGATTGCGTCATGACATTATCAATGGATGCGACCGTGGAACCTAATCCTACCTGCATCGGGTTAATTCCACCGCGGTTATTTTGGGCACCACTGGCGCCTGAAATTGTCTGGTTCATTGTATCTTTAAAGGTTACTCGGCCTTTTTTAAATCCGTAAGTGTTTACATTTGCAATATTATTACCAATGACATCCAATTTCGTTTGGAAGTTTTTCATTCCGCTAATTCCTGAATACAATGAACGTAGCATAATTTGATCTCCTCTCAATTTGAAGCTGCGTCTGTCATTCGGCAGCTATTGGCTTCCTCTTTAAGGTCCGGCCATTTATGAATCTACTAGTATGGTTCCATTGATATTGGTGAAAATTTGTGATGCTGCTTCTACTCGATCCATTGCGGTAATTACGGTATTATTTTTTGCACTAACAATGAGTGCGGCATTGTTTAATATAACGAGTGAGTCTTTAACTCCCATTTTTTTGGCTTTTGAAACTTTTTCTTCAATTTGTGTCCATTTTTCTTCGCTAATTTCGATATTCCGTTGACTTAAGCGTTCCTTGGCATGTTTGCTTAGCACAAGTTTGCTGTCTGATTGTATCGCTGATTGCAAATGTAAGGAAAAAGGCTGATTAATCGGCTGATTGTCCTTAACCTTCTTATACGATTGCGTGTTTATCAGAGGCGAAGTGATCGGACGAAATGTCGTTTTTTCCACTCCATCACTCCCTAATCTTTACTCGATTTTAGTAATCTGCGTTTCTATAATACTTGTATTTCCATCATTTAATTGAAATTGTGTTTTTCCATCTTTAAAAGAAACAGACTTTACAACTGCTGATTTTTCTTCTTTTTGGTCGTCTAAATAAGTAACCGTTCTTCCTATCAACATGGATGCCTGCAACATTTTACTGTCTGGCTGAGAGTCATTAACTTGTGAGATATCTGCAGGCGCAAGGGTGGTACCGTCTTCAAGTGTCAACTGAACTTGATTATCTTTCATTTGAATGGAAGCCACTTTTCCAGTTCCATCTGAAATAGCTGGTACCGCATTCACGTCGGTTGATTGTGGTTGTTTATGCCAGGCGATCTCTTTACCAACAAATTGATTATAAGAGACAAGCTGGTTTTGTTGTTCCAAGTTGACAAATTGGTCAATCGATTTCCCCATGTTCGTGATTTGTTCAAGAGTGGAAAAGGTAGCCATTTGCGCAACGAAATCCTTATCCTGCATCGGATTTAGTGGATCCTGATTTTGAAGCTGAGTCATAAGAATTTTCAAAAAATCATCTTTACCAAGAGATCCATTACTTGTTTTTTTGGGATCATTTTGCATCGTTTTTAACAATAAGGATGGATCAATCGTATTAGCCATTTCTATCACCTATACTTCCATATTTAACAGTGCTTCATTTAAAGAAAATGTAAACTCACCGGAGTCCTGATTATTATTTTCTTCCTTTTCATCATGCTGCTGTTGAGGCTGCTGTTGGTTAGGTTGCTGGTCACGTCCTTGAAAGCGTTCCTGTTGATTAAATTGCTGAGCCACTTCAATTCTGTCCACCTGAATGTTTTGGGCTGCAAAGGCTTGCTTTAATCCGTTTAATTGGGAATCAAGAGTTTCTTTCGCGGAACCGGTTGTTGTCATGATCCTGGCAATGATTCCTTCGTCCTTCTGGGTTAGTTCAATACTTAATGATCCGAGATTTTCCGGATTTAGTTTAATCAAAAGTTTTTGCATCCCGTCCGTTTTCGTCAATTGACTTTTTGCAAGAATTGCTTCAAATTGTTTAATTAAATCGTCAGCAGAAACAGGTTTTCCTTCTGAATGCAGCATCAGTGTTAACTGTTCAGCCTTCGACATAGGCAACTGAAACGATTGTTGGCTATTTACTTGTTCAGATGAACCGCTATTATTCAATAACTTTTTATCTAGAAAACTATCTTGAACGATTTTTTTTGTATCTTTTGTGTTTAACTCGCCTGCTAACCGGGTAAATGTATTTTGTAAAAAATCCATTCTTTCCATCGGTCTTGCCGTCGGAGCTTGATTTGTTATAATTGTTTCAAGCGTTTGTTGGACTTTGGCAAGCAAGTTTGAGAGAGGAGCGGTTTGCTGAGTTGTAAGAACATCCTGATTTGCGTTCAGAATTTCGTAAACTTTAACAGCTTTTAAAAACAAAGGGAAATCATTTCCTGCTATCTCGCTCATTTTTTCTGGTGGCAATGAAGATATAATGGACAATATATCCACGATGCCCGCAAGATCTTCACCATTCTCTTTTTTTACATCCTTTGACTTCGTACCATCCACTGCTAATGCTTCTCCCTTACCTTTTAAGGAAACTGCCAAACCCTCATCCTTGCCTTTTTCTAAGGTAGATAATAAAGAATGAACGATATCTGACCATTTTCCATCAATTAGACCAAAATAATCTTTTACCATCTGTAGAATGTCAGCATTGGGATTTGACAACAATTTGTCTTGCAGTCCCAGGCCATCCTTTAAATCGAGCAGCTGATTATTTTTCAGGAAGGAAAGAAGCTCTTTTAAATCTTTAAGTGAAGGTTTTGAATCTTTTGCCGTCATTTGGCCACCCTGCGGTTTTTGAGTTGAATGGTTTTGAAATGCCAGAATTAGGCTATTAAAATTCCCTCCCGTTTTTCCGGAAGTTTTTGCACCGGTTGCAGAGGCAACGTTGTTTGCATAGCCCAGTCCGCCAATTTGCATTGTATCACCTCCTTTCAAAAACTTTCTTTAACCAACTAACAAACTGAACGTGTGGTTATGTATCTGGCCTAACGTGCTCATTTCGGGTTATTTTCATTCATATTCGTTAGCATTTCCGTATACTTGGCGGCCTGCACAGGATCCATACTCTGCATGATCGCTGATAATATTTCTGGATTAATGTTTTTTAAAATTTTCAAGGCTTCGGTATTAGACATTTTTGTAATAATTGGAGCCGCTTTTTTTGCAGACATTGATTCAAAAGTACTCACGATATCTTTAAATGCACGTTTGTTGTCGTTCTGGATCGCATTTAAGCTGTCGATTTCTTGTTGAAGACGTTGGTTTTCAAGCTGTCCGAGCTTTATATTTCTATCCTTCTCTTCCATTTGTGATTGAAGTTGAGTGATCTTGGCATCTCTGTCTTCTACTTGCCCCTCAAGCTCAATCGTCTTCTTTTTATTTTCTGCGTCGTTTTTTTGACTGCTTCCTTCAAAAACACTTCCAATTACAGGTATCTTTTTACCGATATCCTTGGCTGATTCAAAAACATTCACTCCTGCAAAAGTAAACACGATCAGTGCAACGGTTATTGCAAAAAGGAGAGGAATGAATATGATATAGATAAACCATTGAAATGGGCTGTATTTTTTATCGTCATTGTTTTCTATGGTCTTGTCCATTCTGCCACCTAACTTCCCCGATTCATAAACTGTTGAATTGAGATATCGTCCATCTGCCTGCCTTCGAGATACTTGAGATTTTCCTTATATGACAGAAAATCCTTTTCTTTAATTTTTTCATATTTTTTTACTTCCACGTTTTTTTCCATTAGTTTTTCCTGATAAAAAACCATTTTTCCACGGGCATTGACAACCATCTTTTGATAATGCTCAATCGTTTTTTCGATTCCTGCAAGAAAATGCTGGTGATGCCTGATTTCATGAACTGGCAAGCCATCTGTTAATTTTGAAGCTTGAAAAGCATGCAAATCTTCCTTCTTTTTTAGGAACTCATATAATTTCTCTGCTGCTTCTTCAAAATTTTTTACAGATTCATTATAAACCGAAATCGCTTCGTCTTTTTCTCTTTCCTTTATATGAAGGATCTTGTCGAATTTATATTGATACACCATTTCCCTACTCACCTTTTTCTATTAATTGAACTAAGTGGGTGATACTTTCATCCATGGAAATTTGGTCATGTGTGCCTTGTTTCAAAAATGAAAGGATATTTGGATATTGTCGAATCGCTTCATCAATTTCCTTCGATGAACCTTTTTTGTAAGCACCAATGTTGATTAAATCTTCTGATTGGATATAAGTACTTAGAAGTTCTCGGAGCTTTTCCGCCGCTCGAACCTGATCGGGTGAAACAATGTGGTTCATGATCCGGCTGACACTTTTCAAAACATTTAAAGCAGGGTATTGCCCTTTGTTGGCTAAGTCCCTGTCCAATATAAAGTGTCCGTCCAATATTCCCCTTACCGTATCGGCTATTGGTTCATTCATATCATCACCATCCACGAGGACAGTATAAAATCCGGTAATTGAGCCGTGCTCGTTCGTACCTGTCCGCTCAAGCAGCTTCGGGAGAACTCCAAAGACAGAAGGTGTATAGCCTTTCGTTGTCGGGGGTTCTCCAACAGCGAGTCCCACTTCTCGTTGAGCCATCGCTACTCGTGTAACTGAGTCCATCATTAGCATCACATTCATGCCCTTATCACGGAAATACTCAGCTATGGCCGTAGCCGTATAGGCTCCTTTAATTCTCATTAATGCAGGCTGATCCGAGGTAGCAACAACAACTATCGATCTTTGTAAGCCTTCCTCGCCCAAATCACGCTCGATAAATTCCCGTACTTCACGCCCACGCTCTCCAATCAAGGCAATGACATTCAAATCTGCCTTTGTGTTTCGAGCTATCATACCAAGCAGGGTGCTTTTCCCAACGCCGCTTCCCGCAAATATGCCGACACGTTGTCCGTTTCCTACTGTTAGGAGACTATCGATCATTCGAACCCCTACTTCAATGGCCTTATTGATTGGGGGACGCTTCATTGGATTTGGGGGCTCCTGCTCTGTCGGTACAGAAGTAAGCCCTTTCGGAAGGAGTGAACCATCCATGGGCTGTCCCATAGAATCGACTACACTTCCAATTAGCTCTGCACCTACTTTTACCTGTAAAGGTTTAGATGACGCCTCCACCAAACTACCCGGTGAAATGTCCTGAACGGTCGTATAAGGCATCAACATAATATTCTCGTCCTTAAAACCAACAACCTCCGCCTGGATTTTCCGCTTATGTTTTGTTCCGACATAAATGTAGCAAACATCTCCGATCGAGCTTTCGGGCCCTTGGGATTCAATCATGAGACCCACAACCCTTTTTACCCTTCCATACCGTTTAAATGTGTCGATATGGTCGATCTGCTCAATCAGTTCGGCTGCATTCATCCTATTCACTCTCCAGCAATTCGAGTAGTTTGCGCTTTATTTCTTCAAGTTGGCTATCGACACTGGCATCAATTCTGCCATTCGCCGACTCAATAATGCAATCTTTCTCAGACAAATTTTCATCCGGATAAATGTATAAGTCAGTTTCTTTTGGAAATAAAGCAACCAATTCGTCTTTTTGCGAAAGTAAAAACTGATAATGTAAAGGATTTATGTGAAGCTGGATTTCCCGGTAGTCTCTTGCTTCTTTTAGCGCCCTTTTGACAATATCCAAAAATTCTTCCGGATTTCCCTCGAGCTTTCCACCAATAATTTTCCCTGCTACTTTCACAGCCAAATCAAGAATCGTAGATTCAGATTTCTCAATTTGTTTTCTATATTCTTCTTTGGAGCTTTCAACAATTCCCCTGCTAAAAGCAATCAGTTCATCGATTTCCTTGTATCCTAGTTCCCGGCCTTCCTGCAAGCCGCGGTCATAGCCTTCTATTTGTGCTTGTTCGGCAAGCATAGCTTTTTCATTCGCCCAATTTTGCATTTCCTCTTGAGCTTGTTCACGAATCGACTGAGCATGCACAGTTGCCTCTTGCATCATCATTTCGGCTTGTTTTCTCGCATTTTCGAGCAAACTATTTTTTTCAAACTGAAGCTTTTCGATTGCTTGCGGATCACCTGCAATGGCATGATCAAACATTTTAATGGATATGATCTTTTGTTCCGATTGATCGGAATTTGTCCATTGGGATTTGATCAACCTAGACAATGATATCATCTCCTCCGCCACGTGCGACCACAATTTCACCAGCTTCTTCTAAACGACGAATGCTTGAAACGATACGTGACTGCGCTTCCTCAACATCTCTTAATCTTACTGGGCCCATGAATTCCATTTCATCTTTAAATGACTCGACCATACGCGCTGACATATTACGGAAAACCAGTTCTTTTACTTCCTCACTTGATACTTTAAGAGCAAGCATTAAATCTTCGTTTTCACATTCTCTGATCACTCGTTGAATTGCACGGTTATCAAGTGTCACGATATCCTCAAAAACAAACATTCTCTTTTTGATTTCTTCAGCCAATTCAGGATCCTGAATTTCAAGAGCATCAAGGATCGTTCTTTCCGTAGCACGGTCAACACCGTTCAAGACATCAACAACCGCTTCAATTCCGCCTGTTTGCGTATAATCTTGAGTCACTGTCGAAGAAAGCTTTCTTTCCAGTATTTGTTCTACTTCATTGATAATTTCAGGTGAAGTACTGTCCATCATCGCAATTCTGCGCGCAACATCCGCCTGCATTTCATGTGGGAGCTCTGAAAGAATCTGGCCAGCCTGTGTTGAATCCAGGTACGAAAGTATTAAAGCGATAGTCTGCGGGTGTTCGTTTTGAATAAAATTTAAAATCTGGGCAGGATCCGCCTTCCGAGCAAAATCGAATGGGCGAACCTGTAGGGAGGATGTCAGTCGATTGATGATCACAGAGGCCTGATCAGCACCCAAAGCTTTTTCAAGAACGGTCTTAGCATAACCGATCCCGCCTTGAGAGATATAATCCTGCGCAAGAGCAATATTGTGAAATTCTTCAAGAATTTCTTCCTTTGATTGCGACTCCACTTTTTTTACACCCGAGATTTCAAGTGTTAACTTTTCGATTTCATCTTCGTTTAAGTGTTTGTAGACCGATGCAGAGACATCAGGCCCCATCGAAATCAGAAGGATGGCTGCTTTTTGTTTTCCTGTTAATTCTTTTGAATCTTTCTTAGCCATCTTTCATCCTCCATTCATTAATCTTCCGCAATCCATGTACGCAATAGTTTTGCGAAATCTTCAGGCTTCTCTTTTGCCATTTTTTCAAGTTGTTTTTTCCGGACACTGTTTTCTGTTTCCTGTTCACTATTCACATCAGGAACATAAACCGGTTCTATATTTGGAAGCTGCAAATCTTCTTCCATCTGGCGTTTGTTGCGTGATCTCAGGAATAAAACCAAAAGAAGTGCAATCACGGCAAGCAGCGCTCCACCTATAGCATAAATCCACCATGGAATGGATGACTGAGTTTGCTGGTTAAAATTAATCTTTCCGTGGAAAGGTTGGACCGACACAATAATTTTATTTTGAATGGCAGCATCCGATAAATCAGTGCCTTCTTGTTTGTCGATTGTTGTACGAACGATTGTACCTAGCATTTTTGTAATGTCATTGACACTAGATTGTGGCAATGAAGTAGGATCGCTTGGCTTAGGCGGCTCAACCATGACTTGTATACCCAAATCTCTAACTTTATAAGGGCTTTCAGAAATTTGTCGTTTAATGTGATTAACATCATAATTCATTTGGTCCTGAATTTTTTCGTAATCACCATTTGATCCAGCTCCCTGTGCATATGTCGATCCAAGTGAATCAGCTGGCGTCTGTGCTTGAGGGGTCCCTCCAGCACTAGCCCCTTTGCCAGTGAATGTTTCTGAAATTTTTTGCGCACTGATGGCGATGCCCTTCATATTCGCTTTATCGACCGGTTCGACAAGATTTTCCTCTCTCTTTTCCTGAGTAAAATCGACGTCGGCAGATACAGAAACGACAACTTTGTCTTGCCCCATTAACGTGCCAAGCATGCTTTGAACCTGGCGTTGCAAATCGCGTTCGATTTGTTTTTTAATGTCGTTTTGTGCAGTGAAAGAATTTCCATCTGAAGAATTTTTATCTTTATTTAAGTCAAAGTACTCAAAATATTGGTTCATGATGACGATATTATCTGTAGGTAGATTGGGAACGCTTTTTGAAACGAGCTGGTAAAGTGCTTTTATTTGATCGTCCCTGAATTGATAACCAGGCTGTGTGTTCAATACTATAGAGGCTGATGCAGCCTGATTATCATCTGTAACAAAGATGCCCTTATCAGGCATTGTAATCATTACCTTCGCATCCTGGACACCATCGATTCCTTTAATTAAGTTAGCGAGTTCAGTTTGCATGGCATCGAGCTTGATGACACTAAACTCTTTATCCGTCGTTCCGAGACCTGCATTCTGACTGAAGAACGAGTAATCGATTTTCCCTGATTTCGGAAGTCCCTCAGATGCAAGCTGCACTTTTAACGTGTCTGCTGATTCCTGAGGTACCATAATCGTCGTTCCCCCATCAGCGATCTGTGAGGTTACGCCTTTTGCGTCAAGGCTTTGCTTGATCGTGCCAGTTTCAGCAGGAGAAAGATTGCTATATAAAGGGACAAGCGTTGTCCTCGTCGAGAAATAGGAAGCAATGGCGATCACGGCAACGATAAAGAGAACAGTACCGATATACATCGACTTTTGTTTTTTTGTACGGCTTGACCAAAAATTCTTTATTTTATCAATATAAATTTTTAAGGAATCGTTCATTTTTATCCCCCGGTTATTATGTCTAGTATTCAATGCAGGCTAATAACCGCTTTCCGTGCTGGCTTTAGCACAAATCAACTAAACTTGCATTCTCATTACTTCCTGGTATGCGTCTATAACCTTATTTCTGATTTCCATTGTCGCTTGCAAAGTGATATTGGCTTTTTGAGCAGATATCATCACCTGATGAAGATCCACATTTTCACCTCTGGCCAGCTGATTCGTCAAAATATCAGACTGGTTCTGGGTTTCGTTTACATTATTTATGGATTCTTTTAAAAATGCAGCAAAGCTCTTTTGTGCATCTGATCCGGATTTCATAGATGCTGTAGCAGCATTGGTACCACTTGCAAAAATATTGCTAACTGCTGGAAAATTCACATTCGTCATTTATATTTCCCCTTTATTTTCCTAATTCAAGTGCTTTCATCATCATACTTTTTGAGGCATTAAAAACGGTTACGTTTGCTTCATAGGATCTGGTCGCACTCATTAAATCTACCATCTCTCTTAGAGGGTCCACATTTGGAAGCTGCACGTAACCGTCCGCATTCGCATCAGGATTTTCTGGGTCGTATTGCATTTTAAAAGGTGTCTTCGTATCTTCCTCAATTTTCGAGACTTGCACACCACCGTTTGCGGTAGCATCTTCGTTATTCATTGCATCATTCAGGAAGGAAGAAAAAGAGCCACCTTCCGGCTGAAATTCAACTGTTTTTCGTCGGTATGGCTCCCATTTCCCATTTACCAACTTTCCTCTTGTAGAATCCACATTGGCCATATTAGATGAAATGACGTCCATTCGCAGACGTTGTGCTGTTAAGGCAGATGCCGTATTATTCAAGCTTTGAAATACAGACATTCTTACTTCCCTCCTCGAATGACGCTCTGTAATGTAGAAAACTGTCCATTTACGCGCTCAATCATCGCATTATAATATATTTGATTCGTTGCTAAGTCAGACATTTCTTTGTCCATATCCACGCTGTTACCATTATTGTTGTATTGGACATTTTGCTGAGTAACGATTGCCGGGCTTTGTGAAGTCCCAGTAGAAAAGTCCAGATGCCGGCTGTCGGTTCGATTGGTTTTAAAGGTCATATCAAGCTCATTTTGAAAAACATCTTTAAAGCTGACATCTTTCGCTTTGTAATTGGGTGTATCGACATTCGCAATGTTTTGGGATATTACTTTTTGTTTTAATGATGAATAATCCAATGCTCGTTCAAGTGTAGAAATATTTGAGAATAGATTCAATGGATACACCCCTTTACATAAATGTAGAATTTTGATGATTTATGCAGAATACGGACAGATTATTACAATCTCAGTCTTTATTGTAATGAATCTGCAATAATATGTCTATGTTTAATAGCTCCATTTTTATCGAACCAATGACCTATTTTGTCGAATTTAAAGAAATTTTTTCTTTTTTTAGTTATATTTTTACGTTTTTCTACTTTCATCGCAAAAATTGAAGTGAAAGTCGATGTTTGTCGTTTGTTTGTTCTTACACATCTTAATACATTTTTTTGAAATTCAATCGTGTCGTTGGACCTAATTTGTAAAAATACCAATTGTTGGTCTTGTTTTAAATTGTTTTCATGCAAAAAAAACCCCTTCGCACGAAGGGGTTTTTTGATTAATTTGTTCTTAATTTATCAAGCTCGACCAAGAATTTATCGTTAAGGACTTTAATGTAAGTACCCTTCATACCTAATGAACGAGACTCAATAACTCCAGCGCTCTCAAGCTTTCTTAAAGCGTTAACGATCACCGAGCGGGTAATGCCG
This sequence comes from Bacillota bacterium, assembly GCA_030705745.1. Lineage (GTDB taxonomy): Bacteria > Bacillota > Bacilli > Bacillales > Cytobacillaceae > Neobacillus_A. Next base: position 12,583 of record JAUZPT010000001.1, read on the forward strand.
ACACGGTCTGCAATTTTTGAAGCAACCAATAAACCTTCATGGCCATCAAGTTCTTCAAAAATGTGTTCGATTGCTTCAAGTTCACTGTATGACAATGAGCTGATCGCCATTTGAACTACCGCCTTATTTCTTGCTTCACCTTCGATTTCTTCTGCTTTTTCACGAAGAATTTCCATACCTACAACAGTTGCTCCATATTCACCAAGAATCAGGTCATCATCATGGAACATTCCGTTCGTGCGTGCAAGGATTAACGTACCCAGTCTTTCACCACCACCGATAATCGGAACGTTCGTTGTCAGGCCGTCTTTAAAAAGCTCCTTGTTTTCTACAGGGAAAGCAGTGTATTGGCTTTCCACATCAAGGTTTGATGATGTTTCCTGAATTCCAAACAACCCTTTTGTATATTCTTCAGGAAATTGGCGATCTTCAAGCATTTGCTTCATGCGCTCGTTTTCGATTTGCTGGTTGATGGCAAATCCCAATAGTTTGCCTCGGCGGCTAAGCACGAATACGTTGGCTTCAATTACCTCACTCAATGTTTCAGACATTTCTTTGAAATTTACCGGCTTGCCAGCCGCCTTTTGAAGTAATGCATTAATTTTCCTAGTTTTTGTTAACAAATCCATGTGTTCTTCCTCCTAATAAATGTACCATTTCAATAGTTAATTGGTATTAATATAATTATGCCGAGCAGATATTGAATAATGAGATGAAAGATTTACTCAAGTATTCACAATTACGCAGCCGATAAAACAGCTATTTTAAAGGATAAATTGACTTAAATCCTTATTGCGTGATATTGCTCCGAGTTTTTCTTCCACATACTGTGGAGTGATGGATATTTTCTCCATATTAATATCGGGAGCTTCGAACGATAAGTCTTCAAGCAATTTTTCAAGGATGGTATGAAGACGCCTTGCACCGATATTATCTGTATTTTGATTAACTTCAAAAGCTACTTCGGCAATCCTACGAATAGCATCGTCTGAAAATTCAATTTGTATACCTTCAGTTTCCAATAATGCTTGATATTGTTTAATAAGAGCATTATCAGGTTCGATCAGAATTCGGAAGAAATCTTCCACAGTTAACTTCGTTAATTCAACCCGGATCGGAAATCGGCCCTGCAGCTCAGGAATCAAGTCAGACGGCTTTGCCATATGAAAAGCTCCTGCAGCAATAAACAGAATATAATCCGTTTTTACTGATCCATATTTGGTAACGACGGTCGAGCCTTCTACCACGGGAAGTATATCCCTTTGCACGCCTTCACGCGATACATCAGCTGATGAACCTCCTGAATTCTTGCTAGCAATTTTATCAATTTCATCGATAAAAATAATGCCTGTCTGTTCAGCCCTGTAGACCGCATCCTGCGTTACTTCATCCATATCGATTAGCTTTTGAGCTTCTTCGTTTGTCAAAACAGCCCTCGCCTCACGAACAGTCAATTTTCTTTTTTTACGTTTTTTAGGCATAAAACTGCTTAGAGCATCCTGCATGTTCATGCCCATTTGCTCCATGCCTGAACCTTGAAGCATATCAAACATGGATGGCTGCTGCTCCTCCACCTCGACTGAAACTAATTCGTCTTCAAGCTGCCCGAGCGCAAGCTTTTCCTTGATGACCTTTTGTTTTTCAGTAATTGAAAAATCCTCCGTTTGGCTTTGTTCCTGCTCTTGTTGAGCATTTCCACCGCCAAAGAGCATTTCCAATGGATTTTTGTACCCAGTTGTTTTTTTATGTGAAGGGACAAGCAAATCGACGAGACGGCGATTTGCATTTTCTTCCGCTCTTTCCTTCACACTCATCATCTTTTCTTCTTTAACCAGCCTTACCGAGGTTTCAACTAAGTCCCTAACCATAGATTCGACATCACGGCCGACATATCCAACTTCAGTAAATTTCGTCGCTTCCACCTTAATAAATGGCGCACCGACAAGCTTTGCCATTCTTCTTGCAATTTCTGTTTTGCCAACCCCTGTCGGGCCGATCATTAAAATATTTTTAGGAATGACTTCATCCCGGAGCTTATCGTCAAGAAGACCTCTCCGATAACGATTCCTAAGCGCAACAGCAACTGCCTTCTTTGCGTCCTTTTGGCCAATAATATATTGGTCAAGCCTCTCAACGATTTGGCGGGGGGTTAAATTGGTCGTTTTTCCCATGGATTCATTCTCCTTCCCGATTATAGCTCTTCCACGATAATATTATGATTTGTATAAACGCAGATCTCGGCAGCTGTTTCCAATGAAGCCTTTGCAATCTCTTTGGCAGACAAATGTTCACCTGCATATTTTTTCAATGATCGTCCAGCAGATAACGCGTAATTTCCTCCTGAGCCAATCGCTAAAATCCCATCGTCAGGTTCAATGACTTCTCCGGTTCCAGAAATGAGAAGCATGAATTCTTCATTCATAACGATTAACATGGCCTCGAGTTTTCTGAGAATTTTATCGCTCCTCCATTGTTTCGCCAGCTCAACAGCAGCCCTTTGGAGATTCCCATTATACTCTTCAAGTTTCCCTTCAAACATTTCAAATAAACTAAATGCATCTGCTACAGAACCTGCAAATCCAGCTAGCACTCTTCCATTAAATATCTTTCTTACTTTTCTTGCTGTGTGTTTCATCACTACAGCATTGCCGAATGTAACCTGACCATCACCAGACATCGCACATTTGCCTTTATGTTGAATGGCAAAAATGGTTGTTGCATGAAATTGGGACATTTGTATTTCTCCTTTCAGGAGTTGCTTTTCGGATTTTGGAATTTCCAGCTTTTCACTTTGAAACTTCTTTTTCAATCTTCCTATGCTCTTGGATGGTGTGACATATACGTTTTCCGCAGATGTTCATTTGTAACATGTGTATACACCTGTGTCGATGAAAGGAATTCATGGCCCAATAATTCCTGAACACTTCGCATATCAGCACCATTATTCAGGAGATGAGTCGCAAATGTATGTCTAAGCATATGCGGATGGATTTTTCCATCCAGAGAAGAATTTTCAATCATCGAATTAAGGATCTTTCTAACCCCTCTGTCAGTAAGCGGACCCCCGCGATGATTCAAAAAAAGAGAATCATTTGTTTCTTGTTGTGATAAAAGCTTTTTCCGGCCATTGCTTATGTACTTTTCCAAAGCATCTTCAGCAAAACTTCCAAATGGGACATATCTCTGCTTATTTCCCTTTCCGTGTACCAGAACCGTTGACATATAAAAATCGAGGTCCTTAAGACGGATACGACAGCACTCACTCACCCTTATACCAGTTGCATACAACAATTCCAACAGTGCTTTGTTCCGTTGTCCCAGCGGTGTATCCGTTTCACAGCTTTGGAAAAGCAACTGCAATTCATCTTCGTAAAAGAAGTCAGGCAGTCGTTTTTCAGCTTTCGGTATACTTACCGAGGCAAAAGGATTTTCCTCGGTAAGTTTTTCGCGAACTAAAAATTTAAAAAAACTTCTTAAAGCTGAAATTTTTCTCGCTACTGATTTTCTTGCCAGCTTTCGTTCGTACAATCTTGTTAAATACAGGCGAGCATCCAAATATTGGACATTCCTGCAATCTTCAATCACTTGTTCAGTCATGAACTTGATAAAATCATCAATATCATGATGGTAATGTTCAATAGTATATTGTGAATAGTTTTTCTCGATTTGTAAATATTCGATAAATAACTTTAATGAATTGTTCACATTTTCCAATCTCTTCACCTCACAAGGACTTATAAATCGTAACACAATTTATATGCCCTTGCAAATGATTTTACAAAACTTTCACAAAGTTCTGAATTGTTTCTATTGCTCTGTTAGCATGTTGTAAATTTCGTTCTTGTTTTCCTTTTATTTTAACTTCCAAGTCGGGAAATAAACCAAAATTAGCATTCATCGGCTGGAAATTTTTCGCATTTGCGGTAGTAATATATTTCGCCATGCTTCCCAGGGCTGTTTCAGCAGGGAACTCAACAGGTTCTTCGCCGCTGGCAAGTCTTGCGGCATTGATTCCCGCAATCAATCCGCTTGCTGCAGATTCTACGTATCCTTCGACTCCCGTCATTTGACCCGCAAAGAATAAATCCTCGCGATTTCGGAATTGATAGGTTGCCTTTAGAACCTTGGGTGAATTAATAAAGGTATTGCGATGCATGACACCGTAGCGTACAATTTCTGCATTTTCAAGGCCAGGTATTAACTGAAGCACTTCCTTTTGTGCTCCCCATTTCAAGTGTGTTTGAAAGCCGACAATATTGAACAAAGTACCCGCTGCATCATCCTGGCGAAGCTGGACAACGGCATATGGTCTTTTTCCAGTCCTTGGATCTTCAAGTCCCACTGGCTTCATTGGACCGAAAAGCATCGTTTTCTTTCCACGTGATGCCATCACCTCAATCGGCATACACCCTTCAAAGAAAACCTCTTTTTCAAACTCCTTCACTGGAACCGTTTCAGCAGAAATCAGTGCTTGATAAAACGTTTCAAATTCTTCCTCCGTCATCGGGCAATTTAAATAAGCAGCTTCGCCTTTATCATATCGGGATTTTAAATAAACTTTTTCCATGTCAATGCTATCTCTTTCAAGGATTGGAGCTGCAGCATCATAAAAATACAAATACTCCTCACCTGTCAGCTGTTTTAAAGCAGAGGACAGTGCCTCACTTGTTAATGGGCCAGTAGCAATGACCGTTGGCCCTTCAGGAATTTCTGTGACCTCTTCATTCATCACCGTTACATTCTCATGATTTCTCACTAAATCTGTAACCTTTGCTGCAAATTCGTGGCGATCGACCGCCAATGCTCCTCCGGCGGGAACCGAACAAGCATCAGCAGCAGCCATAATGACGGAATTGAGCATTCTCATTTCTTCCTTTAAAACCCCAACCGCATTTGTTAACGTATTTGCACGCAATGAATTACTGCATACCAATTCTGCGAACTTATCGGTATGGTGAGCAGGAGTTTGTTTGACTGGCCTCATTTCGTACAAACGCACTTTAATACCTTTATTGGCTATTTGCCATGCAGCTTCACTGCCAGCCAATCCAGCACCAATTACATTTATCATAACTTCTGACATCATTCTATCCTCCAATAGCTGCAAAAATGAAAAGAGTGAGCGTGGAGCTCACCCTTAATTTTGCTGCTCTTCTTTGTAGTCACATGCCGTACATTGTACTTGGACACCTTTTTTCAATTTCTTTTCTACGAGAAGTGCTTCACAACGAGGACAGCTCCTCGGTAATGGTTTATCCCACGAAATAAAGTCACATTCAGGAAAACGATCACACCCATAAAAAATACGGCGCTTTTTACTTTTTCTCTCAATGATATTCCCTTTTTCGCATTTTGGACAGCCTACACCAATATCTTTTACTATTGGCTTTGTATTTCGGCAATCCGGAAAATTGCTGCAAGCCATGAATTTGCCGTATCGTCCCATTTTGAAGACCATCGGGTTTCCGCATTGTTCGCAGTCTTCCCCGGCGGGCTCATCCTTAATTTCGACTTCCTGCATTTCCTTTTCGGCAACTTCCAGATGTTTTTCAAAATCTTGATAAAAATGGTCAATAATCTTTACCCAGGCAATTTTACCTGCTTCAACATCATCAAGGTCTTGTTCCATCTTCGCCGTAAACTCAACATCTAGGATATCAGGGAAAAACTCAAGAATCAACTCTAAAACAATTTCTCCAAGTTCGGTAGGAATAAAACGCTTGTTATCCAGTGCAACATATCCTCGTTTTTGAATCGTATCGAGAGTAGGTGCATAGGTCGATGGACGTCCGATTCCTGATTCCTCCAAGGTTTTGACGAGTCGTGCTTCGGTGTATCGTGGAGGAGGCTGTGTGAAGTGCTGCTTCTTATCGAAATCCTTATGAAGAACTACATCGCCTTCATTTAAATCTGGAAGCATTTTTTCTTTTTCTTCGATCTGATCATCGGTTCCTTCAACATATAATTTCGTAAAACCTGGAAATTTAATTTTAGAACCATTGGCACGGAACATGACATTTCCATTTTGCAAATCGACACTCATCGTATCCATGACTGCAGGCGCCATTTGACTTGCAAGAAAACGCTCCCATATCAATTTGTATAATCGCAACTGATCCTTTGATAAAAATTCCTTCAAGCCGAGAGGGTCACGGAAGGTACTTGTCGGCCTTACCGCTTCATGGGCATCTTGTGATTTGGTTTGCTTTTTATCCTTGCGCTGTTCTTCAGCAAGATACTGCTCACCATATTCGGCCTTAATATATTCCGCTGCTTCCGCTTGAGCGATTTCGGATAAACGTGTGGAATCTGTACGCATATATGTGATTAAACCAACTGTGCCTTCTTTGCCCAGGTCAATACCTTCATACAATTGCTTTGCAAGCATCATCGTTTTCTTTGCTCTAAAATTTAACTTTCTTGCAGCTTCCTGCTGAAGGGACGAGGTTGTAAAAGGAAGCGCAGGATTTCGCTTTCTTTCCTTTTTGGTTACAGAAGTAACTTTAAATGAATTTCCGTCCAATCCAGCGAGTGCGCTTTCAACATCCGATTCGTTGGCAAGAGGCGTTTTTATACCATCGACTCCATAAAAGAATGCTGAAAAATTTTCTTTTCCCTTAATAAATTCACTCTGAATTGTCCAATATTCCTCAGGATTAAAATCCTTAATCTCTTTTTCTCTGTCAATAATGAGTCTGACCGCTACAGATTGTACACGTCCCGCGCTCAATCCTTTTTTCACTTTTTTCCAGAGAAGAGGGCTAATATTATACCCTACAAGCCTATCGAGAATCCTTCTCGCCTGTTGAGCATCTACAAGATCCATATTAATTGGCCTTGGATGCTTAAATGATTCTTTAATCGCATCTTTCGTGATCTCATTAAAAACAACGCGGCAATCGGAATGGATATCAACATTCAAGCTATGAGCCAAATGCCATGCAATTGCCTCTCCTTCACGATCCGGGTCAGCTGCGAGATATATTTTTTTCGCTTTTTTTGCAGCAGATTTCAATTCCTTTAAAACAGGTCCTTTTCCGCGAATGGTGATGTATTTCGGATCAAAGTTATTTTCTACGTCAACACCCATTTGGCTTCTAGGCAAATCACGCACATGACCCATTGATGCTCTCACTTTGTATTTTTTTCCAAGATAACGTTCAATCGTCTTCGCTTTTGCAGGTGACTCCACAATCACAAGAAATTCTGACATCCGTTCATCCTCCTTAAGAGGGATTTAAGAAATGTGCAAGCTTTCTGAATTAATTTTCAGTCTGCTACTTCTCTATTTAGCTCTTTCCTTCTGTTCATAGTCTGCAAACAATGGCTTTAGAAAAAATGATACACAAAATGCCTAATCCCAAAACAATAGTAATATGTTTTTATCTATCTTCGAAATGGTAGTCATGATAATTTTCAACTTGGTGTGGTTTTAAATTTAGCTTCGATCATCATCTTAATAAGTATCAATTATTATTAAATAAATAAACCGAATTTGTCAAATTGACGATCGATTGCTGGTACCGTTTTCAATCATTCTTACTTATTTCATGTAATCAGCTTTTTTAAACACATAACTGACTTCTGTTGCAAAATGTATAACAGAATGAAAATAATTTCAACCTTTTTCTACTTTATTTCATGCTATTTTAATAAAAAGGGATGAAAATGCCTTTTTCAAGCCCTTTTTCATTACTTTATCTAATTTTCAGAATAAAATTCCTTCCTTTTTAAATCTGGCTCCAATTATTCTTAAGTACAGATTTCATCTATTATATCTTCAGCACACGTTATGAGTTTTGCTCCCTGCTGGATGAGATCATTTGTGCCGGCAGAGGATGGGTTATAGATGTTTCCTGGCAATGAAAAAACATCCCGTCCTTCATGTACTGCGAAATTCGCAGTGATCAAGGAACCGCTTTTCCGTTTTGCTTCTATTATAAATGTTCCTTTTGACAAGCCGCTAATAATTCTGTTCCTTGAGGGAAAATGCCATCTCAGCGGTTTTGTATCAGGCGGATATTCAGAAAGTACTAATTGATTTTTCATTAACTGTATTGCGAGATTCATATTTTCGGGCGGATAGAGGTGATAAAATCCTCCTGCAATCACCGCAATCGTCTTTCCTCCATATTTTATTGCACTTTCATGTGCCAGTGTATCAATACCTTTCGCCAAACCACTTACAATAAGAACTCCTTTATTCATCAATTCAGGAAAAATAGTATTGATCGCATTCCTGCCATATGTTGTTGGCTGTCTTGTGCCTACTACTGCCAATTTAGGCTCTGCTTCTAAGAGTGACAAATCTCCCTTTGCGAATAAAGCCCATGGTGGCTGATAAATTTCCTTGAGGAGCGGTGGATATTCATCGTCAAAGATGGTTATAACAGAAATTTGATTCGAATCGTATTGGCGAATTTGTTCATGAATCGTTTCGTGGAAGATGAAGTCGGAGTGAATCAAGAAGGTGTTTTTTTCAGAGGAGATTAATGAAAGTATTTCATCGTGATTGAGACGGTAGATTTTTTCTAGCCCTGGATCTTTCTTTAACATTTTGTATATACCATTCCAGGTAATATTAGGATAATGCACCAAATGAATAAGCCGCCGTTTAAAGTCATCCATGCGAAAACCTCCTTAATATGAGCAATTAACTAAAACAGGAAATAGCCCCTCCATTTAGAGGGACTATACCATAAAAATTAATGTGTTTTACATTTATCGTACAGTCCAGCTTCTTTTAAAGCTTCGATAAGTGTTTCACCCATTACAGATGGAGTATCTGCAACTTTAATCCCGCATTCATTCATAACACGAATCTTTTCATCAGCCGTTCCTTTACCTCCAGAAATGATCGCACCAGCATGGCCCATGCGTTTTCCTTCAGGAGCAGTGCGTCCGCCAATGAAGCCGACAACAGGTTTAGTCATATTAGCTTTAACCCATTCTGCCGCTTCTTCTTCAGCCGTTCCGCCAATTTCACCAATCATGATAACCGCGTAAGTTTCAGGATCTTCATTAAACGCTTTTAGTACATCAATGAAGTTAGTTCCGTTAACCGGATCTCCACCAATACCTACCGCAGTCGTTTGACCGATTCCAGCTTGTGTTAATTGATGAACTGCTTCATACGTTAACGTACCGGAACGTGAAACAACTCCTACATGACCTTTAGTGTGAATGTATCCAGGCATAATCCCAATCTTGCATTCATCAGGAGTAATAACACCAGGGCAGTTTGGACCGACTAAGCGAGTCTTTTTGCCTTCCATATAGCGTTTTACTTTTACCATATCTAATACTGGGATATGCTCCGTAATGCAAATGGCAAGATCCAACTCAGCATCCACAGCTTCCATAATTGCATCGGCTGCAAACGGTGCTGGAACATAAATGACAGAAGCATTTGCACCTGTCGCTTTTACCGCTTCTTGTACAGTGTTGAATACAGGGACACCTTCAACTTCCATTCCGCCCTTACCAGGAGTCGTGCCTCCTACGATTTTCGTTCCGTATTCAAGCATTTGTTTTGTATGAAAAAGGGCAGTTGAACCGGTAATCCCTTGAACAATGACTTTCGTGTCTTTATTGATAAAAACGCTCACTTCAATTCCCCTTCCTTATTTCCAGTGGGGCACACAGGCTGCCCGAGTATCGCTTTGGGCATCATAGCCACCACGGACCAAATTATTAACCTACCAATGAAACGATTTTTTGTGCGCCGTCAGCCATGGATTCAGCTGCAATAATGTTTAAGCCAGATTCATTAAGGATTTGTTTTCCTAAATCAACATTCGTTCCTTCTAAGCGAACGACTAAAGGAACATCTAGACCAATTTGTTTCGCTGCTTCTACGACACCAGTAGCGATTACATCACATTTCATGATTCCACCGAAGATATTTACAAAAATACCTTTTACTTTAGGATCAGAAAGTATAATTTTGAATGCTTCCGTTACTTTCTCTGCAGTAGCACCGCCACCTACATCAAGGAAGTTGGCTGGGTCTCCACTGTAATGCTTTACAATATCCATTGTCGCCATGGCAAGTCCTGCACCGTTTACCATGCAGCCGATGTTGCCATCAAGAGAAATATAGCTTAAATCGTATTTAGAAGCTTCAATTTCTTTCGCATCTTCTTCTTCAAGATCGCGATATTCCAAAATATCTTTATGACGGTATAGCGCATTGGAATCAAAGTTTAATTTAGCATCTAGTGCCATAACCTTACCATCGCCAGTCACGACAAGTGGATTGATTTCTGCAATTGAGCAATCAATCTCAACGTAAGCCTGGTAAAGGCTCATCATGAACTTAACTGCCTGGTTGACAAGTTCTTTAGGGATATTAATGTTAAAGGCAATACGGCGTGCCTGGAAAGGCTGTAGGCCGACTACCGGATCAATTTCTTCTTTGAAAATTTTCTCAGGAGATTTTTCGGCTACTTCTTCAATTTCAGTTCCGCCTTCTTCAGAAGCCATTAAAACGACACGTGATGTAGCACGGTCTAATACTAATCCAACATAGTATTCTTTTTTAATGTCACAGCCTTCCTCAATAAGCAAACGCTTAACTTCCTTGCCTTCAGGGCCTGTCTGATGAGTTACAAGCGTTTTACCCAAGATTTCGTTCGCATATGTACGTACTTCATCCAGATTTTTCGCAACTTTCACACCACCAGCTTTCCCACGGCCCCCAGCATGAATTTGTGCTTTAACGACGCATACTTGCGTACCAAGTTCTTTTGCGACTTCAACGGCTTCTTCAACTGTGAATGCCACTTTGCCATTTGGTACTACTACCCCGTATTTTCTGAGGATCTCTTTTCCTTGATACTCATGGATATTCATTTCCCATCCTCCTATTTAGAAAAGTGGAAGAGCGTTCTAGCTCACAAAGGTTTAACAAATTCCCGAAAAATCAACTTCCGATTTATAAAAAAGGATTTATATTTGACCATGGTCTAGAACCTGCACCTTTACACTCATCTAGATTTTAATTTTGTCACTTTATTTTCACAAAAATTAGACTGCGCTTTCATTTTATATAATGACACATACCTTGTCCACCATTAAAGCTAAAATATTAAATTAACCATAAAATTCTGAATTCTCACATTGCTATATTGCTAGTAATAAGGGAATTTCACCAAAATGAGAATGGTTATTATTTTTGAGGAATAATAAAAAGCAGAGCTTTTGCCTGCTTTCAACTGTTTCTTTTTGCTTCCTTGTCCGCTTTATAAAGAAACGCAAAAACCTCTGCTACGGCCTGATATAATTCCTCTGGAATGCTTTGATTGATATCGAGCTCTCCAAGGAGCTGCAGAAGGCTCGGATCTTCCTGAACTGGAATTTGATGCTCTTTAGCGCGGCTAATAATATTTTCCGCGATTATTCCTCTGCCTTTCGCTAAAACCTTAGGTGAATCTTGTTTAGCGGGATTATATCCAAGAGCAACGGCTTCTTTTCGGACATTGTCCTTTTCATTTTTCATATCCGAAAATCGACTCCTCCGTATAATTTACTTTCATAGCCCTTCATTATCGATTTCTTCATGGGAGTACCTATTTTTTCTTCCACACCATTTTCAAAGCTGATGGAAGACAAATGGTAGTCAAGATCTTTTAATTGTGTTTTTAATAAAACTACAAAAGGTGCAGAAATCTTTTTTAAGTCGGTTCGTTCGGACGAAACAGAAAGAGAAAGAATTCGATTCTGCACTTGCATATCCACAATCGTATCACCAAGGCTTTGCAAATTAAGGTAAAATAGGACTCTGCAATAATTTGGATCTATTTTGCCGTTTTCCAGCTTTCTCCCGTTCCACTGAATCGATAAATCGGTGGTATGATTAAAAAACGTTAAGGGAACCTGCGTCAAAAATTGCATGATCGGCCCATTGTCATGTGATAATAGCTGCATTCCATTCATTCTGTGCAAAAGATTCTCTGCTGGAGCTTTTTGCACAGAATTCGACTGCTCATTTAAGTAGCGGATTAGCAAGGGCTTAAGCGTCTGCTTTTCTTCTTTCAATACAACGGAAAAATCTTTTTCAAACAAGTCATGCTCAAATCCAAAACCTAATGAGGAAATGAGGCTTTTCAATTGTTTACCGGCTTGTTCATTCCCGGACGTTAAAGATAAATTCGCAAATTCTTCTTTGACAACTTCCTCAATCCAATTTTTTTCTGTTTCAGACAAAGAATTTTCATGGTAATCCTCAGGATTCAAAACTGCCCTAACGAACTCAGCCATCTTCTTAAAACCATTTTCAATTTGTTCCTCATTTAAACCGATCGATGTAAAAATCCGAGTGAAATTTTTATGAATATTTTCTTTAAGTAATGAATCGGATTGCGTATCTGTTCCTTTCAGTATATCGGCAATCATTGCTTTTAAATGGTCGAAACCATCTGCCTTCTGAACTTTTTGCTGCATACCCTCTAATTTAACTTCTGCATGTTGAAGTACATCAATTTTTTCGGGTTCTGCCGGTCTACTACTTTTTCCAAACGATACTGTTTCGATTGCTCCATTCTCTGCTGGAGTTTGGCGATTCGAAACATCGTTTTCGTTGTTGGAGAAGGCAGGAATAAATCCGGCTTTTTTTAAAAGCCGTTGTGCACGTAATTGATTCGGTTCAGAATTTATCACTTCATTCAAAATGATGGCAAGGGATTTCTCAGCAATTCTTGATTCCGGAGACGCTAAAATAGTTTTTAACATAATTTTCAACTGTATAACAGTTGGTGTTAGTGGTGCTGAATCCAATGAACGTAACGTTGCTCCAAGCAGTTCGTGGAAGGGAATCTTAGCCTGCAAGGAATTTAAAGAGACGAATATTTCCTGTGTAAATGGTAGATTCCTTTCCGCCATTATTTGAATTGTTTCCATTCCTTCTCTTCTCGATGAAACATTATCCAGCCAATCAGCCGCCAAGGGAATCGCTTCGTTTGGCAAGGCAAGCTGTTCCTTCAAAATGTAGCTGACAAACTCAATATTTCCTTTAGTTGCAGATAGGCCTAGCTGCATCAGCAAATTTTCCGTATTATCTCCATTTTTGCTTTCCACTGCATCTGTTCCCGCCAAAAGCTTTAAATTCAGCTTTCCCTCGCCCGGCTGAACCTGAAACCAATACCGAGCCCCAACAGAGAGAGGAACTTCAAGCTTAGCAATCAATTTTTGGGAGCCCACCTGCACTTCTGCAGTTTGGTTGGGAAATAGCTTCGTAATTTTCCCATGAACGATTTGGCCCGGCTTTAATGACGTAACTTTCGGTTGCTGACCTGACTCTTGTTTAAATAATGTTTTTAGAATCCCCGACAAAGGCATACAACCGACTCCTTTCCTATTCCCAAATCATATCTTTGACAGGTGCGAAGCTTTTACGATGATACGGCGTAATTCCGTGTTTTTCAATAGCCTGAAGGTGTTCCTTTGTTCCGTATCCCATATTTCTGCTGAACCCATATGCGGGAAAATTCACGGAAATATCTTTCATAAAACGATCCCGTGCTGTTTTTGCGATGATGGAAGCTGCTGCGATTGAAATACTTTTAGCATCACCTTTGATAATCGCTTCATTCGGATATGGAGTATCAAGCTTCATTGCATCAATCAGTAAAAAATCAGGTTCGCACTTTAAGCCTGAAAGTGCTGTTTTCATAGCCACCTTGGTAGCTTCGTAAATATTAATTCTGTCAATTTCGATGGCATCAATCATCACGACACTCACGGCAATGGCTTCACGACGAATGATTTCATCGTATTCTTCCCGCTTTTTTTCCGTTAGTTTTTTGGAATCATCAATGCCTGGCAGATAAAAATTTTCAGGCAGAATGACAGCTGCGGCTGCCACTGGCCCTGCAAGAGGACCTCTGCCCACCTCGTCAATTCCAGCGATGTATTTATATCCTTTCAGCCGATACTTCGTTTCATATTGATTCATTTCAATGAACTTGCGCTCAAGAAGCTCCTCATGATGTTTTTTCCTTTTCCATTTATTAAGGAGATTCTGGACACCCTTGCGTTCATCTTCAGCAATTTCTTTATAAAACGGATCCTGTACGTCCTGAATGTCTGCAAGTTTTTGCTCTATGATGGAAATCGTATATTTTGTCATTCTTTTCACCTGCACTTATTTTCTATAGTTTGTATCGGATATTTTCAAAAAAAATGAAGCTCCCCCTTGCAGGAGAGCCCCAGTAATAAATTATTGTTCTATTGGATCCTTTTCATCAAAAATGCTCGGTTTTTCAAAAGAAATAGGGCCAAATCGTTCCGTTCTGATATCCCTGACGACAAGCTCGGCAACTTTGTCATAATCAACAACGCCTCCGCCTCTCAGACAGCCTCTCAGCTTGCCTACATGATCGAATAGCTCTACAACATCCTCCGGTATGGTATCGATGTTGTATCGCTCCTTCAGGCGTTCTGGATACTGTGACTGCAAGAATCGGATCGTAAATATGGTCAATTCATGCAAATTCAATAAAGTATCTTTAATTGCTCCCGTTACGGCAAGCTTCATTCCAACTTGCTGATCCTCAAATTTGGGCCATAGTATACCAGGCGTATCAAGGAGCTCCAATTCTTTTCCTACTTTAATCCATTGCTGGGCTTTCGTCACCCCCGGAGTATTTCCGGTTTTCGCAATATTTTTCTTAGCCAGCCTGTTAATTAGAGTCGATTTCCCTGCATTCGGAATACCAACGATCATCGCCCGAATCGCTCTAGGTTTAACACCCTTCGCTCTTAGACGGTCCAATTTTTCTTTTAAAATTTCATGGGATGCCTGAACAATCTCGCGCATGCCTTCTCCAGCATGGGCATTGATAGCTAAGGCTTTTACTCCCTTTTCGGCAAAGAATTTAATCCATTCCTTCGTCGTTTCTTTATCTGCCATATCGGCTTTATTAAGTAATACAAGTCTTGGTTTATGCTGAATGATTTCGTCAATCATTGGATTTCTTGATGAATACGGAATGCGTGCATCTACCAATTCAAAAATAATATCGACGAGTTTCAGTTTTTCCGTGACCTCTCTGCGAGCCTTGGCCATATGGCCAGGAAACCATTGGATCGTCAAAGTAGCCACCTCCTAAAATCTATTTCACTTTTTCTATTTTCGCATCTTTTAGAGGCCAATATATGACGCTTGTTTTCCCAAGAACCTTAGTCATCGGGACAGTTCCGATAAGGCGGCTGTCTTTGCTGAAACGGCGGTTGTCTCCCATGACAAATAGTTCTCCCGGAGGAACGGTATCTCGGCCGATGATATCCTTTAATGTAAAAGAATAAGTCAACGGACTGTCTCCCAATTCTTTTTTATATTGATCCAAATATGGCTCTTTATACGATTTTCCGTTTACATAAAGCGTATCATTTTTATACTCGACTCGATCCCCAGGAAGGCCGATGATTCTTTTTATGTAATCCTTTCCTTCAGGAGCGTGAAAAACTATGATATCAAATCGCTTTGGCTTTCCTATTTCATAACTTAATTTATTCACAATCATTCTGTCTTGATTATGCAATGTAGGCATCATTGATAATCCGTCAACCACGATTGGGGCAAATAGAAAATAGCGGATAACTGCTGCCAATAAAACGGCAACCACCAAAGCTTTCGTCCATTCCCACGCTTCATTTTTTTTCTTTTTCATACTCGTTCCCCCACCAATCTCCGCAAATAAATGTGTTATCAGCTTTATTTTACATTATGGAAACAGATTAAACACTGCACTGCCCATTTTTCATGTTAAATTAATATTTTGTTAATAATTCGGAAACAATTTCCCCTCAATTTAACCCCAGTTTCAATTCGAAACTGTATCATATGTATAAAAAAAGAGCTTGCAAGACAAGCTCTCTTCTTTTCATATTAACGAATTTCTTTAATACGAGCTTTTTTACCACGTAGATTACGTAGGTAGTAAAGTTTTGCACGACGGACTTTACCGCGGCGAATAACTTCAAGCTTCGCAATTTTTGGTGTGTGTACAGGGAAAGTACGCTCTACGCCTACTCCGTAAGAAACTTTACGAACTGTGAAAGTTTCACTGATTCCACCACCACGACGCTTAATCACAACACCTTCAAATAACTGAATACGCTCACGAGTACCTTCGACAACTTTAACGTGTACACGTACAGTGTCACCAGGACGGAACGCAGGAAGATCAGTACGAAGCTGTTCTCTTGTGATATCTTCTATTAATTTTTGCATCGTTTTCAACTCCTCCCAACAGACGCTCATGCACCTCGTTCATTTGCAGCGGA
>JAUZPT010000010.1 GCA_030705745.1 Bacillota bacterium
ATGACACATGGAAGCATCTCGATAAAGATACGTTTCGGAAAAATCGGATTAAAATCCTGGCAGGTTTGACCCGATTGCGGCAAATTTGCTGTCACCCCGCGCTGTTTGTGGATGGCTATAAAGGAAGTTCGGCAAAATTTGAACAGCTGAAGCAATTGGTCGAGGAATCAAGACTTTCGGGGAGGAGGGTGCTGATTTTCTCACAATTTACGAAAATGCTGAGCCTTATCGGAAGAGAGTTAACGGATCAAGGGCTTCCTTTTTTCTACCTTGATGGTCAAACGCCGTCTAACGAACGCGTAGAAATCTGCCAACGATTTAATGAAGGTGAGCGTGATTTCTTCCTCATTTCTTTGAAAGCAGGAGGAACAGGCCTCAATCTAACAGGTGCTGATACCGTGATTTTGTATGATCTTTGGTGGAATCCGGCCGTCGAAGAGCAGGCAGCGGACCGTGCACATCGAATGGGCCAGGAAAATACCGTGGAGGTCATCAGGCTGATTGCCCGGGGAACGATCGAAGAAAAAATGAATGAGCTGCAGGATAAGAAAAGGTACTTGATTGAAGAAATCATTGATCCTAATCAGAAAACCTCCACCTCCCTGACAGAAGAGGATATCCGGGAGATATTGATGATTTAAGGGTCAAGCAATCTTCTTAATCATTTTTAAAGTGTTATACAAACTTATCATGTTAAAAAGCAGGAACCTCCTTGGTTCCTGCTTTTTATTAATAAGTGAGAAGATATTTAGTTTTGAAAAATCTTTTTCTAAAAACAAGCTAGTAAGGTGTGGAAAAATTTAAATTTAAATTTTTGAATATTCTTGATATGATAAGATGGATATGTTTTAATTAAATAGACTGATTAGTCGGTTTTTAAGTGAAATCAATTTTCATTTAAGGGGAGAGTGTGATGTGAACAAAAAAATATACTTATATGTCAAGTCCTTTTAAGACCTTGGAACGATGATGGATATGATGATCATGAACTCAGTCATCTTAATGATGACCAACAGTGCGGGATGGCTAAGCGCGGTGTTGGGGGCACGCGTTGTAGGTGGAGTTCTATCAAGCCTTGTTGCTGGCGTCGTCGCTGATCGTTTTTCGAGGAAGAAGTTAATGGTGTGTAGTGATGTTCTCCGCGGTGCCTCGCTCGTTTTTTTATTGCTGCATCCCCAACCGACTATGTTTCTTATTATTTCGTTTTGTCTCGGGTTTTTCTCCAGCTTTTTTCAGGTCAGTTTTAGTGCCGAGCTGCCGCTATTGTTTAAGGGAGAAACATCACTTCAAATTAATTCGCTCGTTACACGGTTATCGTCTATCAGCATGGTAGTTGGTTTCGTGGGAAGTGGTTTATTATCGTCAGTTGTGTCGTATCGATTTATTCTTGCGCTTGACGCCGCATCGTTTTTTGTTTGTGCGCTTGCCCTTATAGTGATTCTCGGGGCGCGTGATGTTCAAACGACTTCCCGACAGCAAGGGAAACCTAATTTGTTAACTGCCTTGAATGGATGGTTGATTGATTTAAAGGAAGTAAAGACGTTCTTGTCGGCTCAGCTTATTTTGCTCATCATATTATCTGTGTCATTCGTGCAGACGTTTGGAGCGAGTTCGCATAATGTGGGTATCCCAATGCTTGCTGTAAAGCTCGACCCACAACATGCTACATTTTATCAAGGCATCATTTGGGGGATTTGGGGCTGCGGAAATATTTTAGCAACAATGATCATTCCAAAAATGAAGACCGTCAAAAGTAGGCTTGAACACTTCTTTTTTTATGTTTCCCTGCTAATGTCACTATCCTTCATCCTTTTATTTAGCAGCACAAATCTACTCTTCATAATGCCGCTTGCATTTGTGACTGGCGCAGTTGATGGGAGTGTGGGAATTTTATTTTCGACAATTCTTCAAAATACGGAGAATGCGATCAGGGGAAGGGTATTCGGCGTTTCTGCATTGATAAATCGGCTTGGATTTGCAGTCGGTTTTTTAGTTACCCCGATGCTGATAAAAGCAGTTTCACTTTCAAAAATGGTTTTGATCATGCATGGAACGGTCATGTTATCAATAATTGCAGCACTTTTGCTCATTTATTTTTCTACCGTGTTAAGAAAAAAACTTCTGACGCTATCCGCTTGACCGAAATGTCGTTTTGTTCATAGAAATTGAGGAAATTCGATAAAATATGATTTCTAAATTACGGAGGGTTAGAGATGGAGATTACAATTAAACGTTTAACGGAATGCACGTTGGAAGAAATAGTTACAGCATGGAACAAAGGATTTGAAGGCTACTTTGTCAAAATTGAAATGACGGCCGAAACGCTGATGGGCCGAATTATTTCCGAAGGGCTTTCCTTGTCACAATCGATTGTTGCTGTTGTTGACGAAAAACCTGTAGGAATTGTTCTGAACGGATTTCGCATGGTTAATGGCAAAAAAGTTTCATGGAACGGAGGTACAGGTGTTGCCGTTGAGTATCGAGGGAAGGGTATCTCCAATCGATTGATGGAGGAAATTCTCAAGATTTATTTAGAAGAAGGGGTAGAAACTGCCACGTTGGAAGCGATAAAGGCAAATGAAAAAGCGATTCGACTTTATGAAAAATATGGCTATTCAGTTGTTGGTGAAGTCGGCTTTTTAAGCGGCACACCAGAGTTGTTCGATGTTCGGGGCAGCAATATTGTTTCAAAGGTAATCAGACCTGAACAATTTGAAGGCGTTTCATTTTATAATCCATCCATACCTTGGCAATGCCAATGGCAGAGCGTGAAAAGCGGTGAAGCCCAGATTTTTTCCGATTCGGAAGGAAACCCACTCGGTTATGCACTATATCGAAAGGTTTGGAACACAGAAGGGAAACTAGAAAAGGTATTTTTATACCAGTTTGAGCTGCTCAGAGAGGTTAATGAAGAAATTGTTCGCACTATTTTGACGCTGCTTGCCGAGAGAGAGAATCATTCGGTCAATTTTATCACCATTAACCTCCCATACGCTAATCCCGTCAGCACAATATTGCTTCAGCTCGGCTTCACCAAAACCACCGAACAAGTCCAAATGACCTCTAGGGTGACAGGCACCACCCATAATTTAGGTGACAAGCTTTAGATGGTAATATGTTATACTTTTCTGAAAAAGGGGGAGTAACGGTGGAAAATAAGGAGCAAATTGCGATTCAGGATGTGTATCCTGAGGATTTTTCGTGGTGTTACGGTTGCGGGCGTTTAAATAAAGAAGGTCACCAATTTAAAACTCACTGGGATGGGGAACAAACAGTAACAATGTATAACCCAAAGCCCGAGCATACGGCTTTGCCGGGTTTCGTGTATGGGGGACTGATTGGCTCAATGATCGATTGTCATGGTACAGGCTCTGCTTCACTTGCGCTCCACAGAAAGAATGGCCACGAACCAGGAGATGGTGCAGAATCACCACGCTTCGTCACAGCGAGTCTGCATGTTGATTTTATCAAGCCTACCCCACATGGTGTGCCTTTAAAAGCAGTTGGAACCATTCAAGAAATTCATCCGAAAAAGTGGAAAGTGGAAACAGAGGTTTTTGCCGATGAGACGCTTTGTGCACGCGGGGAAGTCGTTGCAGTAGTCATGCCGGCCAGCTTCCTGCAAAAATAATTTGAAGATTCCACCTTGTGAAACCAGCAGGGTGGATGTTTTGCGTTTTTTAACGAGTTTTTCACATTTTTCAAAATCGATTAAGAATTATGAGGAGAGGACCGAAAATGGTCATACAAGCCAATATGTCTTCCAATAATATCATCACCGTTTGGGAAAGTACGAAAGTGATTTTTGATAAATATAATATTCCTAATTCGGAAAACCCATTGGAGAACGTAGTTACTGAGGATAATCTGGTTATCCTGCTGGAAGAATTAAATCGATTCATTGGAAGTTCGGGTGTCACTTGTATTGAAGGTGGTTGAAAAATTCCTTTATTAATGGAGTAGGGTACTCCAATTCATTATATCGGCTCATTTACCTGGTTTTAAAAAAAGAAAAGAGATGCTTGGGAGCATCCCTTTTCAATTTCTATTAACTTATCTTACTATTCATTATATTATTTTGAGCGACCGGATCATTTTTTACTAAGAAAGATGTCAATAAAGCAAAAATGCTTCCGATTAAACCGAATAAAAACAAATGATGAATACCATCCATGAAATTGACTGAGTTTGTTAACAATGCCCCCATGACTGTAACTCCAATCGCCGTCCCCATATTTCGGCAAAACATGAAGAATGAAGTGGAGATACCTTTTTCGTGACCCCCTACAAGCTGTTGGACACTAATCAAGCCAACTGTCGTTAATAACCCAAAAGCTAATCCCTGAACAATCATTACCGCAAAAACGTACCAAAACCCATGCTGTTCATTCAATAGAGACAATAGAAGCCCGGAGAAGAACAATAAGGTATTTCCAATAATTAGAAGGATACGGTATCCGTATTTTATCATCCATTTACCCGCAGGTACCGCTACCGCCATCCATCCGATTGCCGTTCCAAGCAGCGCAACTCCACTCATAAACAATGAAAGGCCAGCAATTTTTTGCAAAAACAAAGGAATAAAACTTGATGCACCAAATAGTGAAACCGTCCCTATGAAAGCATTCAAATTAATACGAGAAATGCTTTTATTTTTAAACAAGGAAAGAGGAACGATTGGTGAATCTTGTTTTTTCTCGAAAAAATAAAATACTACAAGAACTGCAGCTCCTCCAAAAAAATAGAACAACTTATCTTTTTGAACCACTGTAACTAATAGAAGAAGAGTTACACCGATAGCGAACAAAATGGCCCCTAAATAATCAACACGCGCTTTTTTTGGTTGATAATGTTCTTGGTAAGGCAGTAAGGCCAAAAAGGAAATCAAACAAATCGGCAAATTTACAAAGAAAATCCATCGCCAAGTTAAATACTGTACAAAAAATGATCCAAGCAATGGAGCTAGCACAGCAGAAAGTCCCCACATCCCTGTAAATAGGGCCTGAATTTTCCCTCTTTTCTCCACGGGAAACAAATCACCGGCAATAATCGCCGGAAACGGCATCATGAAACCTGCGCCAATTCCCTGTATCGCACGGAAGATGACCAATTGAATCATACTTGCAGATAATCCGCAAAGAAGTGATCCAACTAAAAATAAGAGAATGCCAAAGGCAAAAACCTTTTTTCTTCCAAATAAGTCGGATAATCTACCTGCAACTGGCGATAGGATGGTGCTCGTTATCATATACGAAGCAAAAGACCATGCATACAAGTCAAATCTTCCTAGCTCTTTCGCAATGATAGGCATGGTTGTATTCATAATCGTCGAATCGATCGAAGCCACAAGCATGGCAAGAACGATACTAATCATAACTGAAGTCCTACTATTCACTTAAAAACCCCCGAATAAAAAATAAAAGTAAAAGATTACACCTTAATTTATACTATTTTAGAAAAAAATGCACTAGTGTTGCTCTGAGAATAGAAACTATGCAAGAAATTAAATAGTATTTAAGATTTCTAGAAATTACCGAATGTGTTAATAAAATGGTCCTAAACGTTCAATCTGCTTCCATTTTTCGTAATGGTGGTTTGGAATTGTTTGTTTATAGGGTATTATACAATCTTTCAGTAAAAATATAATGCAAGTCAATGGTATACATAATGCATAAAAAAATAGGATGATTAGGTATTTTTGTGCTCATTTTAGGTTCATTTTCATATCGTTTCATATTATAATTAAATAATTATGTCTTTTGTTCATAGTCAGAGATAAATCTCTAGAAAAAATGAAAACTCTAACATATTTTCGACAACTTTGATTTTTATGGTGGTGAACGCATTGTCTGTTAAAAGGAAAAAAAAGAGATTTTTTCGTTTTTTCTTTCTGTTATTTATTTCTTTTTTGGCATTATGGTTATATCATTTAATGATTGAAAAACCAAAGGAAGAAATGATGCTGAAATACAAACCTCAAATTTCAAATGAATTAACAAAATATCATTTAAATCAATTTACCCCTTTATTGCTTGCGATCATGTACCAGGAGAGCCAAGGTATAGGAAATGATCCAATGCAAGCATCTGAGTCTGCCGGCTTAAAGAGAAATGAAATCAACAGCCCTGAAAAAAGCATAAAGCAGGGGGTTTACCATTTCAATAAAATGTATAAATACGGTAAAGCTAAAAGGGTAGACTTAGACACAATTATACAAAGCTATAATATGGGACCTGGGTATATAAATTTTGTCGCGCAGCACGGATTTAAAAACAGTGAAAAACTCGCGAAAGCGTACTCTGAATTGCGAGTGAAAAAATCACCTTCCACTTATTCCTGCGGGCATAATTTTGTGAATTTTCGCTATCCGTATTGTTTCGGTGATTACACGTACGCAAAGAAAGTAAAACAAAAAATGCCTTACATTCATCAAATTATCCAGAAATCCATGAGTTTATAAAACCTCCATTTCCGAATCTGGAAATGGAGGTTTTGTTATTTAAAAAAACCAACGTATATTGAAGAAAGTATAATCAATTAAATTAATGGTTGAGATGAACCCTTCCAATTTGAAAATTTTCTAGGGAGCATAACTCAGCAGATAGGTAGAAATTTATATGACTCTTTGAAAAAACCATAAAGCACCTAAAATAAAAATTACAATTGATGTATAGCTAACATATTTTCTATATACTTCAAAACGAAATAGTTTTATAAGAACAGGAAGAACGAGTAAAACGATAGCTAGCTGTACGACTTCAATTCCAATATTAAAACTAATAAGAGAGATGGCTAAGTGAGTCCATGGAATGTTCATTTCCTTTAAAAGATCCGCAAATCCCATTCCATGAATTAGTCCAAATATGAAAGTGATAATCCAACGCCCAGATATTTTCCCACGAAAGATATTTTCTACCGCAACATAGCAAATACTTAATGCGATAGCAGGTTCTACGATAAATGCTGGAACATTCAATAGGCCTACAACTGTTAACGTCAAAGTAATAGTATGAGCTAATGTAAATGCAGATATTACAGAAAGATATTGTTTTAACGTTTGTTTTCTAATTAATAGTGCAAGTAGAAATAAAAGGTGATCGTATCCTGTTAAAATATGCTCCATGCCCAATGTAAAGAAAGACCACCAAGATGGTATAGATTTAGTACCATTCTCAGTTTGTTGCTGTTGATTACCTTGCAAGCTCTGATCCTGCTGTTGCTCCGTAATTAACATGGTCCATATTCGATCCTTTCCTCTTAATACGGATTCACTGACCGAGCCTTGGTTTTTAGCAGTTAAAAAATTTGTATAAGTGGAGGATGTTGCCCCGCTTGTGAACATTCCGTCTAAAAGAGAGATAGTTTGACCAGGTTTAAAGCCAGGATAATGAAATCGGAGAGTAACAACCTCATTCTGGCCTTTATTCTCAAGGATAGGCCCAGTCAATTCCGATTTTTGTTCTTCCCCATTCATCTCCAAAACCACACTATCTTGAACCCACTCTGAAACTCGATGTCCAATAGCTTTTAATTCAGCTTCGCTAAATTTGCCATTATTATTTGTGTCGCCGCCAATTCCTTCAATTACCGAAAGAGCATCAATAGAATATGTAAGTTCCGTTTGTTTCTCGCTAATATTTATATCTGTGAACGCTGCACTTAATGGATGGGCGCTTGCAGTAGTGAGAGGAACGAATAATGAAAGGGAAAATATAAAAATTGAAGTATATCTAAAATAATTCCAATTTAATTTCAAAGAAAATCAGCCTCCTAAAATATAAAAAATTTGTCGACAATATTAGTGTAATAGAAAAAGGTAAAGAAAGGTTAAAGAAAGATTAAAATTTAGTAAAATATTTAATGAAAAATTAATAATTTTCATTTTTTAATGTTATTTTAAGTATGTGAGGGATTTTTTAATCTTGCTCTCATTTAAATAGGGGGGATTTGGAAAAAATGAGGAAAACAAAAAGGAAATGGACGAGTGTTGCATTTTCATCGTTTCTATTAGCAAACACTTTTCTGTCGAACATGTTCATTGGTCAAGCCCATGCTGCTGATTTTACGCCAGCAAACCATGTTGTGATCAGTGAAGTTTACGGTGGAGGAGGAAACTCTGGGGCAAATTATAAGAATGACTTTATTGAGTTATATAACCCAACTACTCAAGATGTTGACTTAACTGGATGGTCTGTACAATATGCCGCTGCAACAGGTAGCTTTAGTAGTAACAAAACTACGCTTTCAGGTACCATTAAGGCTCATGGATATTATCTTATTCAGGGAACAAAAGGTACTGGAGGTACTATAGATCTACCAACACCAGATGTAACTAGTAATCTAAGTTTAGCTGGTACGGCAGGGAAAGTAGCACTTTCTAAAGCTTCAGACACCATCACTGGAAAAACGGATGCTAATTTGATGGATTTTGTAGGCTTCGGATCAACAGCAACTGAATTCGAAGGAAGCGGCGCAACTGTTGCACCTTCCAATACAAAAAGTGTAGAAAGAAAAGCGAATGATGGAACAGACCCGACGACTGTTGGTGCTGGAAAGGGAAACGGTTGGGACACAGATGACAACAAAAATGATTTTGTTGCAGCGGATCCGAATCCACAAAACTCTTCAACACCAATTGAGCCATCACTTGGGCCAACGATAAGTGATATTAAGGCAACAAACGCTGACGGTACTCTCGTTAATGAAGGAAAAACATACACAGTTGAAGGAACGGTAACAGTTGCAAACAATATCGTTGGAACGAACTCATACTATATACAAGATGCATCCGGTGGTATAAATGTATATGGTGATTCTTCAGCTGTAAACCCAGGAGATCGTGTACGTGTTACAGGTATGATTTCTAATTTCAAGGGGTTAGCAGAGCTTACAAATCCGAAAGATCCTTCCGATGCAACTAAGACTCTACCACTTGTTGTTGAGAAAATTGGAACTAGTAGTTTACCTGCATCGGTTACAACTACTGTTGCAGATTTAAACGATTTTGCTAAAGCAGAGCCGTTAGAAGGTAAACTTGTAACTGTTACAGGAAAAGCTACAAGTATTCCAACATCTTTACCAGGTAACGTTACGATTCAAGATACTACTGGTAAAACTTTAAATGTACGTCTTATAGCGACCACTGGAATAAGTTTGAGTTCTTTACAATCAAACCATACTTATTCTTTTACTGGCTTACTTGGACAGTATGATAGCACATCACCTCTTACTGATGGCTACCAGCTATTCCCACGTGCTGCAGCCGATATTAGTGAGATTTTCCCTTTATCTTTGATACATACACCACTGAAAGAAGCGGTAAAGGGAGCAGACTTACAAATTACTGCAACAGCAACAGGCGCAACTTCTGTAAAAGTGTTTTATAAACAGCCTACGGATGCTACTTTTAAATCCGTTGATATGACAGCTTCAACTACAGATGATACAAATTACACAGCTACAATTCCTGGAGCTGATTTAACAGGCTCTTCATTTGTTTATTACATTGAAGCAAAAAATCAGACAGAAACACAAACTGCTGGAAATGCATCTACTCCATTCACAGTTTCCACAGAATTGGATACAACTGGACCAACAATAAATGGGGAGCAACCAGCGAACCAAGCGAAAATAGAATCAAAACAACCTGAAATTTCAGTTATGATGAACGATCCAAGTGGGGTCGACGCATCAAAAGTCACAATTCAAGTAGATAGCCAAGATTTAACTAACACAGCAACAATAACAGCTGATAAAGTACTTTTACCAATTTCAGCTGATTTAGCAGTTGGTACACATACTGTTACAGTAACTGCCTATGACAAAAAAGGAAATAAAACAGACGATACATGGACATTTGAAATCATTCCACAGTTTACAGGTGGTAATCATTACCGTGGAACAACGCACAACCATACAAATATTTCACATGATGCAACTGGTAATCCAGAGGATGCATTAAAAGCTGCCCAAGCGCATGATTACGATTGGTTTGCGTTTTCTGACCATTCCCATGATATTGACCCTGAGAAATTAGGTCAAGATACTGTTACTCACAAGGGAATGCAGGAGAGAACAGGTGGCACAGAGTGGCAAACAACAAAAGATCTTGCTACTCAATATACAAAAAACGGCTCATTTGTTGTGTTCCCAGCTTTTGAAATGACTTCTACTACATGGGGTCATTCTAACGTGTTCGGAACAGATAACTTTATTGACCGAAACATTGATAATAAAAAGTACCAAGATTTAAATTCTTATTACGCTTGGGTTTTAACATACGATAATATTGCAGCACAATTTAACCACCCGGATATGTCAGCTAATGCATTTAACAACTTTATGCCATATGATGCAAGAGTAGATAAGTTGTTTACAATGCTTGAAGTAGGAAATGGTTCTGGTAATTATGGATATGCCAATGCTGAGGGTAAATTCTTTAGTGCTCTTGATTTAGGTTGGCACGTTGCTCCAACATTTGGAGAAGATAACCATGATGGTACGTGGGGCCAAACAATGAAGCGTACTGTGATCGTGGCAAAAGATTTATCGAAAGATTCTTTACTTGATTCCATGAAAAATATGCGCGTGTACATGGAAGAAGATCCAAACTTTACATTGGATGTGCTTGCGAATGGAGCTTATATGGGCTCAACTGTGGATGGAAGCAGTCTTTCTTTCGATATTAAAGGATCTGACCCTGTCGCAGAATCAAAGTCTAATCCAAAGTATAGCTATTTACCAGCAAACTATACTAGTGATGATCGAATTCAAAAAGTTGAATTAATTACAAATGGACAAAAAGTTGTACAGTCTATACAACCAATGACTAAAGATTTCACTTGGAAACCTAATGTTCCTGTAACAGGCGGACAACAATGGTTTGTAGTGCGTGTTACCCAAATGGACGGAGAAAGAATCTACTCTGCTCCAATCTGGACAAAAGAAAAATCAGTAGATGTTCGTGTAAGTGGAATTGATGTAGCAGGTGAAACAATCGTTGCTGGAACAGATGCAAATTTAACAGCAGGTGTTTCAAACCTAGGTACAAATGATCTTACGAATCTAAATGTGAACTTCTATTACGACAATGTAGATCCTAACAATAAAATAGGAAGTGCTACAATTGATGCTTTACAAGCGAAAAATGTTAAACAAGTTCAAGTGACTTGGAAAAACCCAATCGCAGGAGATCATACTATTCTTGCAGTAGTCGATGCACCGCAAGGAGATGATCCGGGAGATAATCAGTTTGCGAAGCAAGTATCAGTCAAACAACAACTTGGAGTAACTGTTATGATTGATGCTGCACATGGAAATGAAAACACATCGACGGATCCAGGAACATACAAAAACAACTTTAATTTATTTACAAATTTATTGAAAAAAGAAGGTTATACAGTAGTAGAAAATAAAAATCCATTGACAGTGGATACGCTTGCTGGAGTAAAAGTGTTAGTGATTACACATCCAACGAAAGACTTAACAGCAGCGGAAAACACAGTTGTGTCAGACTTTGTTAAAAATGGTGGTTCATTATTATTAACGGATAAGAGCAACTTTAAAAATGATACAACGATTAATAACGATTTATTAACTCAGATGGGTTCATCGATTCAAATCAATAATGATGGAATTTATGATGATACAAAGGATGGAAACTTCTGGGCGAATCCGTTAACAACTAAGTTTGCTGTTCGCATTCATACAGAGCCAGTAGCTAATTATATTACGGATCAAATGCCAACTCCGTCTGTTAACTACTATAGTGGTTCTTCTTTAGAGGGTGTAGGTCATACAGCTTTAACGAATAGCAGCACCGTTACGATTCTAGGACATGGAAATGAATCGTCATACCAATCTAGTTTAACTGGCGGTGGCTATAAATATGATGATGTAAGTGATGATCATGGTGGATCTATTATACCTGCGATTGCTTCTGAAGTAATTGGTAGCGGGAAAATTATCGTATCCGGAATGAACTTTACCAATGATAAGCAACTAGATGAAAGCTTCAATCCAGTTGGAAATGATGAGTTTACATTGAATTCTATCAACTGGTTAGCGGACCGTGGAACAAAAGTCTCAACAATTGGTGATGTAAGGAAGCTTCCAGATGATACAAATGTGGTTGTTGAAGGTACTGTCACTTCAGGTGCTGGAACATTCTATGACGCATTCTATCTTCAAGATTCAACTGGAGGTATCATGGCATTTCAGGAAGTTCCAGAAGGATCTTTAAAGCTTGGCGATAAGGTTCGTGTCTATGGACATGTTAAAACTTTCGAGAATAACAAAGAATTAGAGTTTACTAGCTTTGTAAAAGATGTTACAAAGATTAGTTCAGGTGAACCAATAGCACCTAAGGAAGTTACAACGAAAGATTCTGTGTCAGATGCAAATCTAGGTCTTTTAGTGAAAGTTACAGGTAAAGTTGTAAGTAAATATGATGCAAACTCTTATGTGATCAATGATGGATCTGGAGATGTTCTTGTATTTACAGATGGTTATATTGTCAACCAAACAGGTCCTGTACCAGATTTAAAAGTAGGAGAAAAATTAGAAGCTGTAGGATTTGCAGGTAAATTTGCTGAAGGTAATCGTATTCGTGTTCGTGACACTAAAGAATTAGTTAAAGTTAAAGATACAAGTGCCCCTTCAACTACAGCAGTAATAAATCCTACACAGCCAGATGGAATAAATGGTTGGTACAAAAACGATGTAACAATTACTTTAACAGCAGAAGATGATTCATCAGGTATTCAAAAAACAGAATATAGCTTCGATGGATTGAATTGGAAAGATTATGAATCTCCATTTACTGTTTCTTCTAGTACAAAAGTGTATTATCGAAGTACGGATAATGCGGGGAACCAAGAAGAACAGAAAGATATTAATCTTAAGGTTGATAAAGCAGTTCCTGTAACAGTTGTAGTAATCGATCCTTCACAGCCAACTGGATTGAATGATTGGTACACTACAGATGTAAAAGTTACTTTAACAGCTACAGACGATTCATCAGGTTTACAAAAAACAGAATATAGCCTTGATGGAACAAATTGGAAAACTTACGAATCTCCATTTACTGTTTCTTCTAGTACAAAGGTGAATTATCGAAGCATAGATAATGCAGGGAACCAAGAAGAACAGAAAGAAATTAGTCTTAAGGTTGATAAGACAGCACCAATTACAAATGGTACAATAAATCCTTTACAGCCAAATGGAACAGATGGTTGGTACACAACGGATGTAAAAGTTACTTTAATAGCTTCAGACGATGTATCCGAAGTTCAAAAAATAGAATATAGCTTTGATGGGATAAATTGGAATAAATACGAATCTTCAATTACTGTTTCTTCTAGTACAAAAATGTATTATCGAAGCACGGATAATGCAGGGAATCAAGAATCTCAGAAAGAAATCGATCTGAAAGTTGATAAAACAGCGCCCACTACAACAGTGAGCTTGCCAAGTCCCAATAACAATGGTTGGTTTAGTAATGATGTAACAGTATCTCTTCTAGCAAACGATGAGAAATCGGGAGTTGAGGTAACGCAATATCGTATAAACAGCGGAGAATGGACAAATTATACTGCACCATTTACGATCTCAAAAGACGGAGAATTTACTGTCCAATACCGTAGTATCGATAAAGCTGGAAATACTGAAGAGCCTCAAACTACTGTTGTAAAGCTTGATAAAACAGCACCTGTTGTGAAGGTTTCGGTGGACCAACCAATATTGTTAGTACCAAATCATAAGATGATTACTATCAAAGCAACAGTGGCAGCTTCTGATATCTTGTCAGGTGTTGACTCCATCGTTCTAGAGTCAATAAAAGCCAACGAAGACCTTGCCTCTGATGATATTCAAGAGGCAAGCATTGGAACCGAAGATTACACATTCGCATTACGTGCAGAACGCGAAGGAAAAGGTAACGGCAGAGTATATACTATTACGTATAAAGTTACTGATAAAGCGGGGAATGTTACTAGAGTTACAACTACAGTAACAGTTCCAAAAGGAAATTCAGGAAAGTAAGATTGAAGAGACAGGAGTCCAGTGCTCCTGTCTCTTTATATACCCGAAAAAAGTTCGGCATTTCTTGCCAAATATCTTTTCAACGTACCACATAGTATATGATGAAAAAGGTTTTGTGAAAAAATTTCTCATAATTCGAAAAAGTTTACATTATCATGATTTGAATTGTAATAATTTCACGGTAAAAACGAAATTACAAACCAAAAAGCGAAACACTTTTTGCAAAGCTACGTCTAATTAGCGATTTTGGAAAGGAGAAGAAACGAATGGCGTACTCGGATAAAACACTAGAAGATTTGTTTACGGAATATAGCAATTTGATGTATCGGTTTTTATTGTTAATGGTGAATAATCGGGAAGAAGCTGAAGATCTGACGCAAGAGGTTTTTATTAGAGTTCAGAAGGCATTGCCAAATTTCAAAGGAGAATCATCGTATAAGACGTGGCTGTATACGATTGCTAGAAATCTCGTATACGACCATTGCCGGAAAAAGAAAACGATGAACCTTTTAAAAAATCTGGCTCGATTCGATCGATCAGAACCGATTCCTCAGGAAATAATTGAAATGAAAGAGCAAACGCAATTATTGTATAAAGCATTATTGGAATTAAAACTGCCATACCGTGAGGTCATTATTTTAAGAAAAATAAAAGGCTATCAAATTA
The DNA here is from genome assembly GCA_030705745.1 of Bacillota bacterium. GTDB lineage: Bacteria > Bacillota > Bacilli > Bacillales > Cytobacillaceae > Neobacillus_A. The sequence goes on from JAUZPT010000010.1 coordinate 14,707, forward strand.
GCGAAACAGCCGAAATTTTGGGATGGACAGATTCAAAAGTAAAAACGACTCTTCATCGTGCATTACATGCACTGAAAAATGAATTAATGAAAATGGGGTGGAATAATGATGACCAAGTCAACTTTATTGGATAAAGAATTCAACGAACTTAACTCCATAAATTTAAGCGATAAACAACAAATTTCCATCTGGCAAAACATTCATCAAAAAAACAAAAGGGGTAACAAACTTCTTTTTCTAAAAAATTCTGCAATCCTTATAGCAGCTTTGTCCATTATTCTTCTACTATCAACGACTCTTATCGCTGGGAAAATCGGAAAAAAGCAGCCGAACGGCACGCCTGAGAATCCGATTACCATATCAACCACGAACGTTAATATGAGTGCTGTCACCGCCATTAGATTAGCCGATTTCAATACTGGCTGGGCAGGGGGCAATGGCTGGATTGCTAAAACAGCTTCCGAAGGGAAACATTGGAATGTTGTTTATCAAGGAAATGGAACAGTGGAGCAGATAACAGCACTAAACCGATCAGATGTATGGGCCACTTTGAATCAGGGAGGAAACAAGTGGAGTCTCCTGCATTCCAATGATGGCGGACAGCACTGGTCATCTATCGGATCAATGCCGAATAATTCCTTCCTTCATTTCATATCAAAAACGACTGCTCTAAGTGGAAATGCTTTTTCAAAGAATGGTGGGAAATCATGGCATTCATTGCCCGTTCCAAAAGACATAGTGGGTGAAGCTTATTTTCACGATGTGAAAAATGGATGGGTGGTAACCCAAAGTAATAAAGTATTAAATGTAAAAAGAACCACAAATGGAGGGGGAAAGTGGAACACGGTCATGTCCAAAAAGCTAATCGAACCTTTGGCTGGTGCCATGATTCGCTCGGCAGGAACGAATGATAGTTGGATCGAACTAATCGGAGGCACCGGCATGTCACAAACCTCTTACTCTGTTTTCCATACACTCGATGGCGGGAAATCTTGGAGGACGGTCATCGCCAATTCAACTGCAGGCGGCGGACCAGCTCCGGGATTTAGCCTAGAGTATGATAAAGGGCCGACCAATAAAGGAGCAAAACCCGGGCCTCTTTATGTGGTCAGTCCACAAGTAGCCTTCATGGGAGGGTCATGTCAAGCATGCGACAATCATCAAAATTCAATTGGTTGGACTAATGATGGAGGAAAAACGTGGGTGAATAGCAAAGTGATGCTAGATGGGTACGGTGACGCTTATTTAGCGATATCAGATGCGAATCATGGATGGTGGATCACCACTGAAAATACTAAACCAAGTATGATGTATACGACGTCAGATGGGGGTGTTAATTGGACCAAGGTTCATATTTTCCGATAAAACAAAGCAGCATTTGAAAAGAGGGTGGCTCATTGAGTCACCCTCTTAGTATTATTTGTTTGATGTATATGGTAAGAAAAATAGAGACGCAGCAAACGCTGAAGTCTCCATTCTTGGGCATGATGCTCTTATTTAGGTGAATCAATCCTTTTCGAGTCTTCGGTATCGAGAGTGGATCTTAAAACATACAGAAATACGCCAAAAAGCAATCCGAGACAAATGAGGAAACCAATCGTCATCATCCATAAATAAGCCAATCATTCCCCCTCCTTTTTAAATGTATATGCATAGTGGTAATCTAACTTTCCACAGATGATATTCATTTCAAAAAAGGGGGATGAATTACTTCTTTTTTTTAACGATAAAAGACAATATTGTGAGTACGGCAACGGTGACAAGGCATATCGTTGAACCGATGACATTACTTTTATTAAAAACGAAGAAAACAAAGATCAAAAATAGTGCAGCGATGGCAATAATATTTGTGTAAGGAAACCACTTCAATTGAAATGAAGGCATTGATGGATATTTCGATCGCAGCTTTAATTGGGCGGAACAAATGCCGATCCATAAAAGCAGGACTGTGAATCCAGGAATGGACATGATGTACCCGATTACTTGATTCGGCGTAAGGTATGCTACAAATACGCCAATCAAGATACATGCACTTGTCAAAATAATTCCGTTTAAAGGAATGCCAGTTTTGGTTGTTTTTAAAAATGCTTTCGGTGCTTCACCGCTCTGAGACATTGAAAATAACATTCTTGAAGTAGCATAAATGCCAGAATTTGCTGCCGAAAGAACGGCTGTTAATAAAATGAAATTCATCACATTTGCCGCACCCGGCAATCCAGATAGGCTAAATACTTGAACAAACGGGCTATCGGCTGAAGACACTTTATTCCATGGAATCAAACCGCAAATAATCAGAATGGGAAATACATAAAAAATAACTACCCGCCAAACGGTTCCTTTTATAATGCCAGGCAACACTTTCTGGGCATCTTTCACTTCCGTCACAGCAACGCCGATTAATTCCGCTCCACCATAAGAAAACATTACTACTAGCAGTGAGCTAAACATTCCACTGAATCCATGAGGGAAAAAACCGCCATGTGATGTGTAATTGGAAAACGGGTGGTGGATGGAACTCGGCAAAAGTCCCGCCAAAATGAGAATTCCTAATATAATAAAGGAGATTAAGGCAATAATTTTGACTCCTGCAAACCAAAATTCCAATTCACCAAAATGCTTTACCTGAAACAAATTAATCCCGATGATCACTGCGCCGCAAACGAAGCTTAATAACCATAAAGGGAGTGTGGGCATCCAGTGTTGCAGGAAGCTTCCTGCGGCCAATAATTCAACGATCGTTACAAGAACCCAGTTAATCCAGTAAAGCCATCCAACAATAAACGAAATTCTAAAGCCAAACGCTTTATGGACAAGATTTTGAACGTTCAGATTTGGAAAAACCATCGTCATTTCCCCAAGCGCGGCCATGACAATAAATAATAATAACCCTCCTAATAAATAGGCGATTACAACACTTGGCCCGGCCATATTTAGCGTTTCCGAACTTCCTTTAAAAATGCCGGTACCAATCATACCAGCGAGTGCGATGAATTGTACATGCCTCGGCAATAAGCCTTTTTTCAATTCCTGTTGACTCTTCTCCATGCTGCTCAAACCCTTCTTTTGAAAAATAAAAAGTCCCTACTGGAAATCCAGTAGGGACGATTGTAACATCGCGGTACCACCCTAAATGCAAGAAAAAACCTTGCCACTTCATTGAACATAACGGCTTTTAACCGTCTTTATCAGCGAACACCCAATATGGGCTTGCAGAGAAAGAAGCTCCAGGAGTGTAATTCATTTTTGCTCTGCTACTGATTTTCACCAACCATCAGCTCTCTGAAAAACAAATGCAAAAACTACTATGTTCCTATCCACGCTATTTATACTATTCGATTTTACACTTAGACGCTTTTAAGCGCTAAAGTGTTTTATATTAATATATCATATTTTATAAACTTGTCAAATGAGCATAGAAAAAATTATTAAAAGGTTAGAAAAAAGAAGAGTGATACAGTATGATAGAAAAAATACCATATTTAGGTTGGAAAATAAACCATCCTAATTTGTAAATAATAGGGTATCTAAAACGTGGGTATACACTACCTTTAATTAACAACCTCATTTCTTAATGAAAGAACGGGTATCGTGTGATGAAATTTAAATGGTTAAAGATTCTTCTAGTTTTTGGTCTCTTCTATGTTGGTTTTTTGCAATATAAAATGGTTCAATATCCACACGACTCTCCACCTAAGAATGCTGATTTCCTAATCATACTTGGAGCCAAGGTGAATGGCACCGATCCCTCGCTTGTCCTAAAGGAAAGAATTAACACCGCGGCTCATTATATGCAGAAAAATAAACATGCAATTGCGATTGCATCAGGCGGCAAAGGTTCTGGGGAGGACATTTCAGAGGCGGAAGCGATTAAAAGATCCTTAATAAAAAAAGGGATTGCTGAAAAGAGAATCATTTTAGAAAAAAAATCTACCAACACGGTCGAAAATTTTTCTTTTTCAAAAAAAATAATACCTGATGGGGCGAAAATCGGATTGATTGTCACGAATGATTTTCATATGTACCGAGCTAGCAGCATCGCCAGGGATCAGGGGTTAAGACTTTTCTGCTTGCCTGCTAAAACTCCGCTCATCGCTATTCCAAAATCGTATGGTCACGAGTACTTGGCAATCACAAAATATTATTTTTTGAAGATTTTCCACAAATAGGTCTTTTTGAATTAGTGAAAATGAGGGAAATCGTTGTCGAACTAATCCAAAACCTCAAAAAATGATAAATATGGTAAAATTTTTAATAAAAGGTAAATTAATATTGTGATTTTTATTTTATTGAGTATAATTATGAAAAATACAATTGAAAATCCATGATAAAGAGAGTAGTTATTTGTGTAGATCTAGCGAGTCAGGGATGGTGTAAGCCTGGTACGAAACAAATAATGAAGCGCACTTTGGAGATGCTTCCCCGAATTGGAGTAGGGAAAAGCCGGGGAAAAACCTCGTTACGAATTATACAGTGGTTTTTATCGTGATGGATAAAAACAATTAGAGTGGTACCGCGGGACGAATTAAAACTCTCGCCTCTTATTTTTAAAATTAGAGGCGAGAGTTTTTTATTTTCAAGAAAAACGGTGTGCATCTGATCAGGTTGCTTAGACTTTTGTTATTTGGAGGAGATAACGATGGATTACAAAGATGATTTTGCTGGAGTTTTGTACAGTTATTTTAATGAGCAATTAGATAAAAACAAGTTACGTATGATGATTGAAAAACCAAAATTTGAAAAGCTGGGAGATTTGGCTTTTCCATGCTTCGATTTAGCAAAACTTTACCGAAAGTCACCTAATGCGATTGCACTTGAACTCGCAGAATCCATTGTATCCCCTCTTTTTGACAAAGTCCAAGCTGTAGGCGGCTATGTGAATGCCTTTTTGAATAAAAAAACGGTTTCTTCCCAAGTAATAAAAGAAGTCCTTGCAAAAAAAGATCATTATGGAGATGTGGATTTAGGGAATAATGGCGTCATTACGATTGACTTTTCGTCACCCAATATTGCCAAACCTTTTTCAATGGGACATTTGCGTTCCACAGTAATCGGAAATTCTTTGGCTTTAATTGCTGAAAAATGTGGTTATCTGCCTATTCGAATCAATCATTTAGGTGATTGGGGTACACAGTTCGGAAAATTGATTGTGGCTTACAAAATGTGGGGGAACGAAGAAAAAATTAAAGAAAATCCGATTAAAGAACTGTTGAAATTGTATGTGAAATTCCATGAGGAAGCTGAACAAACACCTGAATTGAATGATCAAGCGCGTTCATGGTTTAAAAAGCTCGAAGATGCGAATGAAGAAGCAATCAAGTTGTGGGACTGGTTTCGTGAAGAATCACTTAAAGAGTTTTCAAAAATTTATCAACTATTGGGTATTTCCTTTGATTCATATGATGGGGAAGCATTTTACAATGATAAGATGGATCGCGTAATCCGTATCCTGGAAGAG
>JAUZPT010000100.1 GCA_030705745.1 Bacillota bacterium
AGCAGCTGCCATTTTTTGCTCCATGTCTTCGATCAGTTTCGTGTCATTCCCTTTAAGTAAGGCGATCACATTTTTAATTATGGCATTATGCTTCTCTACCGCGGACCCGCCGAGACACATCCCGATGCATAAATTAAGTGAGTAATTAAGACACGCCGAATTTTTATTCGCGGGACTGCTGCAAAGGATTTGATTGTATTCTTGTATTGCGAGGATGGCTTTTTGGACCGTTTGTCTGCTCACAAAAGGACCAAAACATTGCTTGCCGTCGTTTTTAATCGGATTTTTCGTGATTTCGATCCGATGAAGTTCTTCATCCGTATGAATGACGATATAGACATAGGCATGCGGACTTTTCATTTTCTTATTAAATAATGGTTTGATTTCTTTAATCAATTGGCATTCAAGCATAAATGCCTCAAACTCTGTATCGGTAAGGATATAGTCAAAATTCTTTAGATTGCAAACCATCTTTTTGATCTTTTGCGGATGGGCACTGGATTGTTGAAAGTACGATTGCACTCTTCGTTTTAAATTTTTTGCTTTTCCCACATAAATAATCCTGTCTTCAGAATCCTTCATTAAATAAACACCAGGGGTGGAGGGAAGCGTTCTTACTTTTTCTTTTAAAAACATAACGACACCTCCTGCATCCGTTTCTTTTATTCATCATAGTAAAAAAAGTAGTTCGACTGCAACGGTTTAGTCAAGAAATTAAGGAAACTCTTCACGGCTGATGATGGCACTACTGTCATTTAACCGTATAGTAAAACATACTGATTGGCGAGCCGTTAGGCGAAGACAGCGGTATAGTTTTACTTAATGCGTTCATAATTTATGATAATAAATAATGATTTGCAAAAAAATAATCCACCCTTGAGTTAAAGGCTCAGGTGGATTTTTCTACTGTATGGCCGACCCTTTTTGTGGACTTTCGATATTTTTTAAAAATAACAATATTCTTAAAAAAATGATATATTAGAAGATAATAATAAATACTCTTTATTCGAGTTTATTGCAAAGACACAAACCAGTCACTTAAAAATTCAACTGTCACACTCGACTTACTTTTTCGATGAATGGAGCATGAAATGAAAAAAGTCAATTGGATTATTTGGATGATAATATTGCTGATCGTACCAGGTTGGTATTTGAAAGGCTATTTAAATAAGAAAACGGAGACAATTGCTTCATTCGTGAACAGCGAGGCAGGAAAATCAAATTTTAACGGTACCATCCTTGTAGCAAGAGGAACCAAAATTCTCTATCAAAAAGGGTTTGGTTATGCAGATAAAGAAAAAGGAATCAAAAACACTATCGATACAGTGTTCCCGATAGCCTCGGAAACTAAATCGTTTACCGCCATCAGTATCCTCCAGCTGGAACAAGAAGGGAAATTGTCTGTTACCGAGTCGTTATCCGATTTTATTCCTGGATTTTCAGAAGGGGACAAAATTACATTACATCACTTATTGACACACAGTTCAGGAATCAAAGAAATGCTCAATGTGGTGGATAACAGTAAGAAGGCAACGACACAAGCTGTGATTGATGCATTAAAAAAACAAAAGTTAGATTTTCAACCAGGCAGCAAATATCATTATTCAAATTCCAACTATTTCATTTTGGGCTACATAATTGAAAAGGTAACTGGAATGCCTTATCACGAGTATGTTCGAGAGCATATTTTAAAACCAGCAGGAATGACGCATACCTCCTTTTTAACAGAACCAACAGAAACAATTGCAGCTGGATATAAAAATATGGGTAAACCATCTGAATACATTGATAATAGCTTGAATTTTGCTTTAGGGGATATTGTCAGCACGGTCGGGGATATGTACAAATACAATTTAGCTATACAAGAAAACAAATTGTTATTAAAAAAACAGACAGACAAAATGCAGACAGGTTATATTCCGCTTTCACAAGACACGAGTACCAAGTACGCATATGGCTGGTACGTCACCGAAAAGCCGAATCTACTACAAAAAAAAATGGTCGAGCATCCTGGCAGCCTGCCTGGTTACACTGCGCAATTCCTTCGTTTTCCAGAAGATAATCTATCCATTATCATCATGGAAAATAATGAAAGCAATTTAAACCTCAATCAATTTTCGAAGCAAATTGCTCAGGTTTCTTATGGTTCTTTTTGAAAAAAATCACGGTAAATAAGAATAGTTAAGAACAAAAAATAATCCACCCTTGAGCCAGTCACTCAGGTGGAATATTTTTGTTTTCGACGGGACTGTCTATGCCAGCTTGCAGATCGTTTCCTTTGAACTTCTACATCCACTTATATACTTTGTATTGCAAACCTGGCACTCATGAATGTTTAGCAATGGAAAACCAATTCCATTGCTTTTTCTATTGCTATTTTTGGTTGAAAACTATACTAATAATGATGCTAAACTGGTTGCGAATTAAAGTTTTCTACTTCAAAACCGAACCCGTTAAAAAATTACACGGAACTCTTTATAAAGCGAATAAACTCAAATTGGTTTTCTGATTAAAAGAGGCATGGTTGACAAATTGCTTAAAGCGGTTGATAAATCATCAAAAGCGGTTGATAAATTAACCTAGTCGGTTGATAAATTACCGAAATTTGTTGATATAAGCTAAAGTGGTGTTGATTTTCTGGCAGAATGGTTTATTTTTACGAGTATTCTAGGTCTTATTCATTCGTGGTTATCCTTTATGGTAAAATAAGTCTATAACTTAACCGGGGGAACCTAAATGGACAAACAATCCTATTTCTATCAATTTCTCGAACCTATTTCAAAAGAACTTGCCTTGGTCGCAAAGGAACTGGAATATAGTATTTTTACAAGCCCGCGAACGATGCTTACTCATGCGAGAGTGTTTGTTGAAAATATTTTGCAACAGGTAATAGAGGCAGAAGAGATCACCGAAGAACCGCGGACAAACTTAAAAGAACGCCTCGATTTGCTGAACGAAAAAGGTTATTTAATTCCTGAAATACGCGATGCTCTCCACCAAGTTAGGAGAATAGGTAATCTGGCTGCACACGATGCAAGGATGTTCCGCTATTCGGAGGCACTTTTGTCTTGGGAATCCTTGTACTGCATTGTTAGATGGTATATTGAGGTGTACGGACCCATAGATGTGACAGTGCCGGATTATCAAGATCCGTCGCCGCAGGTTGAAAAAGTTTTTGATATGACTGAACTTGAAGTAAGGCTTAAAGGACTGGAAGAACTATTGAGGAATCCGGTACAAAAACCTGCAGAGGATTCTGCATATAAGGAAGTAGCGGCAACTGCCGAAAAAACAATAGAGATACAGGAAACACCGGGATTCACTACGATTCGTACACTTACATATAAGAGTCGAACGCTGGAAGTCCCATATTTTCTTCGAGATGCCTTTCTTTTGCCTCAGCGGTTTGATAAGTCGGAAACATTCCTTATCAGACTTGGAGCCGAGCAGGAAGCACGAATCATGAGTGAGCTGCCGAACAACCTGGAGGGTCTTCATAAAAATGTGAAACGATACAGTGAAAAAAACGATGAACTCTTTTTTGAGGAGCTGCACACGTTTATCGAAGAAGAAAAAACCCGAAGAAATCTAACATTAAAACGCCAAGGTGAGCTTTTCTTTTTTTATAAAGCTGACCACCTTGTGGTAACGGAAGAACTTTCAAAAATTCCGCTCAATTCGGATGAATTCACCGGAATTCCAAGTCTGTTAAGGCAGCTAAACGAAGATCAGATCGAAACGGTAGGGCAGCTTCCAAAGGAGCTTGTTATTCTAGCTAAATATGAAAATGTCGGGGTTGGGACAGTTGAAAAGCTGTTTGAGCAGCTTAAGGCTAAATTAAATGAACAGGCTGGCGGCAGTGAAGATGAAAATTTTACCGAGGATCATCCCAAGAGTTATAAAAAGTGGGAATCGTTATATGTGAACGTGACGCTTGGGAAAGTTAAATCCGTGATTCGTGGAGAAAGTGTTCCTTCCATTTGGAAAGAGGCATTGAAATGGATGGAGGATCATCGTTTGCCGTTGCATGAGCTAGTGGAAAAGGGCATTATCCTAGGTTCAACGGATGCAGGAAAACGTTATGCCATCGCACTGGAACCCATTCACCGAGATAACAAGCATTTTACACAAATGCATATCTATGAATCTCAAATAACTGGTGAAGTCTATTACCTTGAAACCAAGATTAATCCGAAATCTGGGCTTGAGACGCTTGAGAAAATCCTAAAGCGTTTGGGCGTTGAAGTGGATATACCACTTTTGAAGGGTGAATAAGTTACAATGCAGCTTAATTAAATAGCTTTGTTTGATATGTGGTTGATAAATTACCAATATCGGTTGATAAATTGTCAAAAACGGTTGATAAATTAGACGAATTGGTTGATATAATCCAAAATAAATAAAAATCAGGAGGTAACAAAATGTACGAAGAAGGCTACGTAGATGTACCCGGAGGACAAGTCTGGTACGAATTTTATAATAAGAATGCTAGCGGCACGCCTGTAATCATTCTGCACGGAGGTCCTGGATCATCGTCCTATTCGCTCAAGGGTTTAAAAGAGCTTAGTGTAGACCGGCCTGTGATTATTTATGATCAGTTGGGTTGTGGAAAATCTTCTCGGCCGACAGATCCTTCTTTATGGAATATTGATCGGTTTGTTGAGGAGCTTGCTCAGGTGAGACAAGCATTAAAGCTGGATGAAGTATGTATTCTCGGTCATTCATGGGGAACCACACTTGCTGCAGCTTATTGTCTTACCAAACCAAGTGGAGTGAAAAGTGTCATATTTTCCAGTCCATGCCTGAGTGCTCCATTATGGGAACAAGACCAAAAAAGGAATATTGAAAAGCTGCCAATCGAAGTTCAAGAAACCATCAAACGCTGTGAAAAAAACGGCACGACTGATTCACAAGAATTCAAAGAAGCGATCAAAGAGTTTAATAAAGAATTTGTATGCAGAATTGAACGTGATCCTGAGTGGGTAAAAGAGGGTGCTTCCTATCGAAATTCCGAGGTTTACGAAATCATGTGGGGACCTTCTGAATTTTCCGTGATGGGAAACCTTAAAACGTTTGATTGTACGTCTCAGTTGAAGGAAATCGATTGTCCAACTCTATATACATGTGGCCGTTTTGATGAGGCAACTCCGGAATCAACAGAGTATTTTAGTAGCCTTACTCCTAATTCCCATTTTCATATTTTTGAAGACAGCGCCCACATGCCATATTTGGAGGAGCCAGAGGAATATTTGAAAGTAATTGGCGAGTTTCTAAAAAGTGTCGATGAGAAAATCAGTTGAGTTTTTAATTAAAGAGTAACTTCTATACCATAAAAAAAACCTCCTCAAAATATTTTTAAAGGGTTCCGTTTTGAGGTGCTTTTAAAAAAAACTGCTTAAATGTCAGATAAAATGACAATATTAAAGCGAAAAACTCGTCAGCTTTTGATGAGTTTTTTATTTTAATGGCTTAGTTAAAGAATAATGTTGATTTCCTTGAATGATTTTTTGGCAGCAAAACATATGAGTCCTAAATTGATTTTTGGGGGTTATGATGGACAAAACAAGGCTGGTCCACGCGAAAAATATGTTCTCGATGAACACGTAATCGTGTGCTCTCTTGCGGAGATTCGGTTTTCATCCATCAAATGAACACGTAATCCTGTGCTCTCTCGGAGAGATTCGGTCTTCATTGACCTGATGAAGACGTAATCGCGTGCTCTCTCGCAGAGATCTGAGGAAGTATTTCACCCTTTAAAATTACCTTATGTATACGAATGTGGAAATACAATAAAAACCCTCTTAAAACTTGATGTGTCAACAAAAAAACACACGAGCATATGTGAAATGCCATGTGTTTTACAGTGTGTTTTACAGTGTGTTTTACAGTGTGTTTTACAGTGTGTTTTACAGTGTGTTTTACAGTGTGTTTTACAGTGTGTTTTACAGTGTGCTTTACAGTGTGATTTAATTGTTTGCACCCGTGAAGTTTTTCGACCGCATTCTTTGTTTCTTTATATTTTCTGCAACGTCCTTTTATCCATCAATTCTCTCCCTGCAATGCCGGGATCCGTCATTTCGTAGGGATGCAAAATAATGTCCAATTCTTCCTCGGTCAGTACTTTCTTTTCTAGGCAAAGCTCCCGAACCGATTTTCCCGTTTCAATCGCTTCTTTCGCAATCGCTGCAGCGGTTTCGTAGCCAACATGGGGATTGATTGCAGTAATGATGCCAACGCTATTATTTACGTATTGTTCCATTCTTTCCCGATTTGCTTCGATTCCTTCCAGACAATATTTCCTAAAAACGGTAAACACATTCGTCATGATCTTGATTGATTGAAGAAGATTAAACACAAGTACTGGCTCCATCACATTCAGTTCAAACTGGCCCGCTTCGGATGCAAGACAAATTGTATGGTCGTTCCCAATTACTTGAAAAGCCACTTGATTCAAAACTTCAGCCATTACCGGATTAACTTTCCCTGGCATAATCGATGAGCCCGGCTGGCGTTCAGGCAATTTGATTTCGCCCAAACCAGTGCGAGGACCAGAAGCCATCATCCGCAAATCATTTGCCACTTTGGACATATTCATCATGCAAACCTTTAAAGCTGCGGAAACTTCCAAGTAGCAATCCGTATTTTGTGTTGCATCTACAAGATGATCAGCTTTCTTTAATGGCAATCCACTAATATCAGCCAAATTGGAAACAACCTTTTCAATATAGCGCGGCTCAGCATTCAGCCCTGTGCCTACGGCAGTTGCACCCATATTCACTTCATACAAATGTTGCCGTGATTGGCGAACGCGCTCAATGTCCCGCTTCAACACCCGGGCATACGCTTCAAACTCCTGTCCTAGCCTGATTGGCACCGCATCCTGCAAATGGGTTCTTCCCATTTTGATGACATCATTAAAATCGAGTGCTTTTTGTTCAAATGCTTTGTGAAGTTCTTCCATTACACTCAACAAACCTTCAACGCTAAACAAAACCGCAATATGAATGGCTGTTGGGAATGCATCGTTTGTTGATTGCGCCATATTCACATGGGAATTCGGGCTGATCACATGATAATTTCCAAGTTTTTCACCAATGAGCTGCAGTGCCCGGTTGGCAATGACCTCGTTCGTGTTCATATTAATGGACGTTCCTGCTCCTCCTTGGATCGGGTCTACAATGAATTGTTCATTCCATTTACCATCAATTACTTCCTCCGAGGCCATTATGATAGCGCTTGCAATTTTTTCTTCCATTTGTCCGATTTCATGATTCGCAAGAGCAGCGGCCTTTTTAACAATCGCCATAGCTTTGATTAAGCTTGTTTCAATTCTGTATCCTGTAATTGGAAAATTCTCTACAGCTCTAAGTGTCTGAACGCCATAATAAGCGTGAATAGGAACTTGTTTTTCTCCCAAAAAATCCTTTTCAATTCGAAATTCTTCATTGCTGCCCATGTTTTCCGCCCCTTTGATATCCTTCAATTCAATTCTTTATTTATTTTGGCACATCATTATCCTACCACAACAACTTTTTCTGGTGTAGAGGTTATTCAATTCTTTGTTTCAAAACTAATCCATTCGGTGGAACATTGATATTACACCTTCCCAAAATTAGTATAAGCTTCTAATTTCATTATAAGTATATTCTTTTCTTCTGCATTCCTTTTCACACAATTTACTTATTTTTTATTATTGATAATATTTTTGTAATTAAAAAACCCCCAAGACTTAACCTGTCTAAATGCAAGGTAGTAATAGAAAAAACTCCACTTCTAATCTGGAAATATATTCATTTCAAGAAATCAACATTAATCTTTAACTGAGCCTATAAATCAAAAAATGAGCCCTTAGAGGGACTCATTTTTTTGGATTGGACAACGCTTTTGTTTTTTCGTAGCAGCTTTCCATCGCTGCGAGGACGGCTCCACGGAAATGGTGCTGCTCGAGGGTCGCTACCGCTTCAATCGTCGCTCCTCCTGGGGTGCAAACATTGTCTTTAAGAGCTCCAGGATGTTCGCCGCTTTCAAGGACCATTTTGGCAGCACCCATGACTGCCTGGGCGGCCAAACGATAGGCCTTGTCACGCGGAACACCGAGACGTACCCCGCCGTCTGCCATTGCTTCGATCATCATGTACACATATGCCGGAGAAGAACCGCTTATAGCAGGAACGGCATCCATCAGCTTCTCTTCAAGGATTTCCGTTTTGCCAAAGCTATTAAATACCCTCTCGATACGAGCAAGGTCTTCCTCAGTGATAGAAGCATTAGGGCAGAGAGCGCTCATTCCTTCGCCTGCGAAGGAAGGTGTGTTTGGCATAGTACGCACGGCTTTCACGTTCCGCCCAAAGAAATTCTCTACATCGTTTAACGATATGCCTGCAGCAATGGTCACAATCACTGCATCTTCTTTCACCTTTGTTTTAATTTCATTAATAACGCTGGAATAAAGATCGGGTTTTACCGCCAAAATGACGATATCCGCAAATTCTGCTACTTCACCGTTTTGTAGTGTAGTATTTATTTTGTATTTGGATTTTATTTTCTTAAGCGTTTCTTCCGTTCTTGCGCTGACCTTAATATTATCTGGACTAATCAAATTTGATCGTAGTATTCCTTCAATCATGGCGTTTGCCATTTTACCGCAGCCAATAAAGCCAATCTTTTTATTCATTCTTAATCAAGCCTTTCCGTTAGACATTAGAAAATAAAGACATAGTCTATCTTAAAAGATTATTTTAAAAATTGAAAGGGAAGTATGACAGTATTCATGTTTTGGAGGAGATTAATATGGACATAAACCGATCAGAAAACAAACTGGAAGAGAGCTTCATTCCCGTAGAGAACCATTTCTTTCACCAGCCGACCTTGGAATTGGCTCAATCGCTTCTTGGTTGTATGCTCGTTCATGCAACAACTGAAGGAAATATTGCTGGCATGATCGTTGAAACCGAGGCATACAAAGGACCAATGGATCAGGCTGCGCATAGCTATCAAAATAGACGAACGAAACGGACGGAGATCATGTTTTCCGAGGCAGGACGAATCTATACGTATGTGATGCATAC
>JAUZPT010000101.1 GCA_030705745.1 Bacillota bacterium
AAAAAGGTTGTCAAAATTTCCTGGAATGAAGAATTGGAAAATATCGCAGCCATTTTAGGAAAAAAACAAATTAAAAAACTGCCTGTTGAGCGCCACGGGGTATTGGTAGGAATCATCAGCCGCGGGGACGTTATCAGACATTCCTTCAAAGCATTACTATAATTTTTTTTAGGAAATATAAAGATAACAAAAAATAAAAACTACAAAATGAAAATTCAAAGGAGAAGTGAGAATGTCATCGACACAGCGATCTTTATCTTCATCAAAATCAAATACGGCATCACCTGCTGATGAGGCAGGCCTTCTTAAACAACCTAAAGCAGTTTGGGCCGTCTTTTTCGCTAGTATCATCGCCTTTATGGGAATCGGCCTAGTCGATCCAATCTTACCGGCTATCGCCAAGCAGTTAAATGCTTCCCAAAGTGAAGTTACCCTACTTTTCACAAGCTATAATGCCGTCATGGCTGTAGCAATGCTTATTACAGGTGCTGTATCATCAAGGATTGGACTTAAATGGACTTTGATGGCGGGAGTTGTTATTATCGCTATATTTTCAGGGCTCGGCGGTTCTTCCAATGGTATTTGGACGCTCGTTGGACTGCGTGGCGGCTGGGGACTTGGTAATGCATTGTTTGTTGCTACCGCTTTAACTGCCATTGTTACCCTTTCAAAAGGTGGTACTGCAAAAGCGATTATTTTATATGAGGCTGCAATCGGGCTTGGAATATCAGTTGGGCCGCTAGTCGGAGGATGGCTCGGAGCTATGTCATGGAGAGGCCCATTTCTAGGTGTGGCAGTATTGATGGTTGTTGCCTTTATAGGTTTGTCCATATTCATGCCGAACACCACTAACGCTAATGCAGTTAAAAAGAAAACTTCTTTAATGGACCCGTTTCGTGCCATGAAGCACCGCTCTCTTTTAGTGTTTGGCATCGCGGCAGCACTTTATAATATTGGATTCTTCACATTGCTTGCATACGCTCCATTTGTTATGGGCTTGGATGCACATGGATTGGGCTTTGTCTTCCTCGGATGGGGAATATTGCTTGCCGTTACATCTGTGTTCATGGCGCCTAAGCTTCAACAAACGTTTGGAACGATTAAATCGATGTCGGTCATGTTATTCTTATTTGCTCTTCTTCTACTGGCAATGGGCATCTGGACATCAACACAATGGGTAGTAATTGTAGCTGTTATTTTGGCTGGTGCCATGCTTGGAAATAACAACACACTGATTACAACCGCTGTAATGAATGCAGCTCCTGTGGAAAGATCCACGGCATCCGCTGCTTATAGTTTCCTACGGTTTATCGGAGGGGCAATAGCTCCATTCATGGCAGGAAAATTGGCAGAGAGGTATAACCCATCTGTTCCTTTCATTGTCGGGGCAGCGTTTGTCGCTCTTTCAGTTATTTTTATCCTGTTAAATTATAAGCATTTGAAGCATGTTGATTCTGTAGGAGCAGGACATTAATATTGGATGAAAAATAAGAGGATGGCGGGGTTTTTAGCCCTTTGGCCATCCTCTATTTTTTTTGCATTCTAAAAATTTGTTTAAGGTCATGCTTTTTTGGATAGTAAATAAGGCATATACCTGTAAAGGTTGTAGAAGGAAAGAGGGAATTAAATGTGGATTAATAAACCGTTTTTTAAATATGCGGCAGGTATTCTTATATCTTTAATGATTATTTATATGCTTGGAAAAATTGATTACTTCGTTTGGCCGTTTCAAAAGCTGATCGCTACCATCTTTTTTCCCATCCTCATATCAGGTTTACTTTATCATTTACTTCGACCTGTGGTGAGGCTGTTTGCAAAAGGCATGAACAAAAATGCAAGCATTGTGCTCGTTTTTTTACTTTTCTTTGGCAGTGGTTATTTACTTTTCCATTTTGCAGCCGGTCCCATCGCTTCGCAAATCGGCAATTTATCTAACCAATTTCCTGATAAAGTAGAAAAAATATCGAAAGAATCAAAAAAAGCTGTGGGCGGAAACAGCTTCGGGCAAACGTCCATTGATACGATCGAAAAAAAAGCTCATACGTTCAGCACTTCTTTTTATAATCTTGTTGAAAATAATGTGAGCAATATCATCTCCATTATTACAAGCATTGCGAGTGTCCTCGCAGTCGTGCCTTTCATTGTCTTTTACTTTTTGCGCGACGACGAAAAACTAAGGCCTCATCTATTAAAATTTTTACCTGAAGACCGTGTTATGGAAGGAAATCGTATATTGCTGGACATCGACAAAACGCTGTCGACGTATATCGTCGGCCAAATGATCATTGCCGTGACCGATGGCATCCTCCTTTATATTGGCTTTTTAATCATTGGACTGAAAAATGGTTTGCTCCTTGCCATCTTCGCGATGTTTATGACGGTTATCCCTTTTGTCGGACCTGTGATAGGAATGATTCCAGCCGTACTTGTCGCCCTTTTGCAAAGCCCTTTCATGGTCTTTAAGGTCATCATTGTCACTCTGATTGCTACACAAATTGACGGAAACCTTGTCACACCGAGAGTGATGGGCAAAAGGCTTGATCTTCACCCTCTGTCTGTTATATTCCTTCTTTTAATCGCAGGGGCACTTTATGGGTTTACTGGTGCAATCATCGCTATCCCGCTATATTCGGTAATAAAAGTGACGATAAAAAATGTGATCAAGTTTTATAAATTGCGAAACCCTGTTTCTATATAAAAAAACAAATAAAAGTGCATGCTCCATCTGGAACATGCACTTTTATTTGTTTGAATGAATTTAAATGTTACAAAGCCTATCGGACGTAAATTGAAGTGCCTTTTGAACGTCCATCGGTTTTCCGAGCAAGTATCCCTGACCATAATCGGAAGAATGATTCAGTAAAAATTGCAGCTGTTGTTCCGTTTCGATTCCTTCTGCTACCGACAATATGCCAAGAGAATGGGCTAGATTGATGATGGCCTTGGCCATCAGTACATTTTTGTTGTCCTTATGCAAATTCAATGTAAATGCTTTATCAAGCTTTAAATAGAGAATCGGCAGTTCGCTTAAATAAGCCAAAGATGAGTAACCTGAGCCGAAATCGTCAATCGCAAATCGAATTCCAAGCATCTTCAATTGATTCAATTTGTTTTTCACATAGTGAATATCCTTCATCAACATGCTTTCGGTAATTTCAAAAATGAGATTTTGAGGATTAAATTCGCTTTTCCGAATAATTTCATCTACTCTTTCGACGAAATCATTTTCATCAAATTGATTGACAGCAAGATTAATAGAGAAATCGGGAATTCTCATACCTGATTCTTTCCACCGTTTACCATCTTCACACACTCTTTGAATGACCCAATCACCGATCGGGTGAATCAGTCCGGTTTCTTCCGCAATCGGGATAAAATTGATCGGTGAAATTTGGCCTTCGGGATGGTTCCAGCGTATCAGCGCCTCAAAGCAAAACAGCTTTTGCGTCTCCAAATGAAAAATGGGCTGGTAATGGATATCAAACTCATCTTTTTCCAATGCATTTCTCAATGCATTTTCAATTTTGAAGCGATTTTTCGGATAGGATTCCATTTGCTTCTGATAAAATTGAAAATTATTTTTCCCTTTGTCCTTAGCCGTGTACATTGTTATATCAGCCTGCTTTAGCAGTTCATTCATATCATGGCCATTTTCAGGATGAAAGCTAATGCCAATGCTCGCCGTCATTTTCACCTCAATGCCTTCGATCATGATTGGTTCGGAAATCATATTTAGTAATTCATTTACCAGTTCTTCAATTTCTATTCGGTCTTCAAATGTATACTGTGAAAGAAGGACGATGAATTCATCCCCACCCCATCTTGCAATAATTTCCTCCTGCCCAAAAAGCCGTTTAATTCGTTCGGCAATTTCCATGACAATCAAATCGCCTTCATTGTGACCAAAAGTGTCATTCACAAGTTTAAAATTATCAAGGTCGATGAAAAGTGCAGTAAATGATTCAATAGCATTTTCTTGTGATAAATCCATATATCCCTTCACAAAAACCCGATTGTATAAACCCGTCAGTGCATCTCTTATTGCCATATTTTCCAAATCAATGGTATGACCTATCATTTGTCCCATTGTCTTAATTATGGAAACTTCATGTTCTTTAAACTCGTAGTGCTCAAAATCAATCGCACATAAAGTCCCAAAGACCGTGCCATCCTGCAAATAAATTGACACTCCCAAAAGTGAGCCATTTTTCAATGATATTCTAGCCGCATGTTCCCTAGTCAATGGATTCTTTGTTAAATCTGATATGATAAGCGGTTCCCGACCGCTTTCTATAACAAACCTTCAAAGAGCATCATTAAAGGGGACGCTTGTCCCTTCAACAAAGTAGGTAGCTTGACGATTGAACGCAGATACAATTAAGCTTTCGGACTTGTCATTCGTCGCAAGAAAAAAAGTATTTACCCCGATTGTGTCGCTTAATAGCTCCAGCACATGCGACGCAGTTGATTTCAAGGTTTGATAATGTTTAACGTCTCTTGTATGAAAGTTCATTGTATGCTCACGCTCCTTTTGCTTTTTAAATTAACAATTATGTAAAAGGAAAAATAGAAGAAATATTTTTTACAAAAAAGCATCAAAAAGTTAATAAAACCCATTTTATTCATCAAAAAAAACTACTCTAAAAAGAATAGTTCGATTGAACTATTCGGCAACTAGGCTGTCCTAGGCATCTGCCCTTAGACCCTGTAGCTTTGCGTCCCCGCTTTTCAACGAGTTTGCCATTATCGTAGTTTCCTATAAAATTGCAAATTTTTAGGTTTATTAACCTATTAATAGGGTTATTATAGCATTTGCAAACAATATTACAATAGCATTAAGTGAGAAATTAATACCAGCTGTTATTTTTTATCGTAAAACTTGAAAGCCTTATTCTCCTTAATCTGGAAATGAGGCTTTCTTTTGTTATCACTACATATCTTAAATTAAAATAATTGTGCTTTATTCACTGCCAAATTCGCTTGTTTTCAACTCGTTTTGTTATCTTTTTAGCATCCAGTCGTTCCAAAAATGGAATCATATACTTTCGTGATAGACCTAGAATTTCCTTCGCTTCGCCAACTTCAAATTCTGAGTCCGTTTGCTCACGAAGTGAAAGTACTGCTTTTTGGAAGACTTCACCGTGATAATAAAAGACATCATCCAAACTCTCGACCAGCTGTTGTTCTTCGAGAAATCTCCTTAAGTCTCCAACTAAACTTTCAGGTATGCCAGCTTTTATAATATAGTCCTGAAAATAGTGAACTTGCAGACCATCTTTTTTTAATTCATCCAGTAAATTTTCCGTTCTCTTTTTCCAGTTTTTAGCGACATGGGGAACAAAATCAGACAGCAGGAAAAATTGATCTTTTCTAGTGAAAACTCCTTGTAATCGTGCTGTTTCAAGCACATAATTGAGCAGTTCTTTTGGAAACCTTTTCTGCAGAGGCTGCAAAAACTCAGCTTTATTGATTCCTTGTTTCATCGGGTTATTTTGATGATACTCCTTCAAACGATCATACATATCTTCTTCCAGGGAATGGATCAAATTTTTCAATGTATATTCCCTATCATGAAAAAAAACAAATTGTTCATCCTTTAAATGCTCCACCAATACGGTTTCCTCCAAGGAGGTTCGTTTCATCAATTCCGCAAATGAAAGGCTTTTCGCTTCAAAAAGCACAGCGGCGATTCTCTCAGTTGGTGTTCCGACCTTTTTCTTCTCAAGCTCTTCAATCGTACCATTTCCGAATTTATATTTATTTCCTCGCGGATCAATCACCCAGCCTCCGCCAATGGTTTCCTGAGGGCTTGGCCTTCGCAAAATAAACCTGTCTCCACGTTTTGTTAAAATCTCATCCTCCAAACGCAGCTGACACAAAATTTCCCCATTCTCTTCCTTAAGCTCGTTACGGTCAAAAAAGACGATCCGTCCCATCACTTCTGCCGTACCAAGATGCAGCTTGATCGGCATTCGCTGCTTCACTAAATAATCGAGGTCTTTTGCTACACGTATAGCGACGTCAATCGTCCTCGTGACATTGAAATGCTCCGAGGAAACAAGAACATTCCCCCTGACCAATTGTTCCCGTGATACACCGGATAAATTTATCGCCACCCTTTGCCCAGCGAAAGCCTTAATCGCCTGTTTATGATGAACCTGTAATTGACGTGCCCTTACCTCAATTCCTTCAGGCATGATAAGCAATGTCTGTCCCTCTTCGACGCTTCCTTCATAAACGGTTCCTCTCACAACGGTCCCCTGGCCCTTCACTGTAAAAACCTGGTCGATTGGAAGTCGGAAGGCTCCTTTTGAATCACGCATTTCCTGTTCTTTTAACGCCGCAAGTATCATTTTTTTAAGATCATCGATCCCTTTGTTCGATAGGCTGTCTACTAGCACAAAAGGTGCTTCCTCGAAAACTGTTCCATCGAGTTCAGCGTAAATATCATCTTTAACGAGCTCGACAAATTCTTCGTCCACGCGATCAATTTTCGTTATGGCAACGATTCCGGTTTTGATTCCCAGAAACCCGAGAATCTCCAAATGCTCCCGTGTTTGCGGCATTACCCCTTCGTCTGCAGCGACAACTAGGATGACGAGATCGATCCCCGCAACTCCCGCAATCATTTGACGAATAAATCGTTCATGTCCTGGGACATCGATAACTGATATTTGCATTTCATTATCTTCATATAACGGAGCAAATCCGAGTTCAATAGAAATCTGTCTTTCTTTTTCTTCCTTCAAACGGTCGGTATCGACATTGGTTAACGCTTTTGTAAGCGAGGTTTTTCCATGGTCAATATGACCTGCCATTCCGATTGTAAAATATCGTTTGTCCAAAACTCCCACCTGCTTTTTCATTCTTCTTTCTTACTGTAGCTTTAACACGCAAATTGTTCAAGCAAACATAGTGATTCAGTGCACGTTAAATTGGAGCAACAAGCTCGACTTTTATCCGATCAGGATCTTCGAAAAAGACCGCATAGTGCCTTTCTCCTCCCGCATAAGGATGTTTCTCAGGGTATAGAATTGAAATTCCTTTTTTTGCCAACTCCTCCGTAATTTCATCCACTTGTTGTTGAGAATGTGCATGAAATGCCAAATGGTTTAATCCAATTCGCTTGCGGTGGAAGCCATCCTCTAGATATGGGCTTTCCGCTTGAACAAATACCAGATACGTTTCCCCCACCTTCCAGCTGATGCCCTTATCCCATTTTTGAAAAATGGTGTAGCCTAATTTCGTTAAAAACCAATCCCAAAACTCAATTGACTTTTCCAGCTTAGTTACATTAAGTTCAATATGATGTAGCATGACAATATCCTCTCCTCACAACCGATATACTTACTTTTTGACGTATCCACCCTATTTTCCTTCTTTAACTTTCATAATAACTACACAATCCTTCCAGTTCAAAGATGCTGGCGCTTTGCTTTGGAGCCGCCTCTTTCTAATTCAGGAATTCCTAATTTTTCTTTTTAAGGCAAATTGATTCACAAATCAGGCATTATGAAATATAATAAAGTTATAAAGTTGCACTAATGCAACAAACATTGATTAAGTAAATTTTTAAGCGCCCAAGCAAAACGAAGTGAAAGGATGAAGTTAAATGAATCAATCGGATTCGGTTGCTGTGAAAAATCCGGCGCAAACAGCGTCAAGTAAAACAGTTACTGCTGCAAGGGACGCTATTAATGGAAATATAAAAGGATTTCGGGCATTACTGCCATTTCTAGGACCTGCGTTTATCGCTTCAATTGCCTATGTTGATCCAGGGAATTTCGCGACGAATATACAGAGCGGAGCGATGTTTGGATATAAAATGCTATGGGTAATCGTCTTTGCAAATTTAATGGCAATGCTGCTTCAAAACATGTCTGCAAAGCTCGGCATTGCTAGTGGAAAAAGTCTTCCGGAGGTATGCCGCGATTTTATGCCAAAAAAGCTGACCATGACGATGTGGATTGTTTCGGAGCTTGCAGCAATGGCGACGGACCTCGCCGAATTTTTAGGCGCCACCCTCGCGTTGAATTTATTGTTCGGAATTCCAATGATATTTGCGGTCATTTTAACCGGAATCGTCACTTATCTTATATTAATGATGGAACGGTACGGTTTCAGGCCAATGGAAAAATTCATTGCTGCGTTTGCGGCGCTCATCGGACTATGCTATTTGGCTGAAACCATTTTTTCAAAACCGAATCTCTCCCAAATTGCTTATCACAGCGTCGTTCCATGGCTTGGAAACAATCATAGCATTATGCTTGCTGTCGGAGTAATCGGTGCTACTGTCATGCCGCATGCGATTTACCTGCATTCAAGCTTGACACAAGGTAGAATCATTCCGCGAAATGATATTGAACGATTAAAAATTCAAAAATTTAGCACCAAGGAAATCTTGATAGCCATGACATTAGCGGGATTTGTAAATCTTTCAATGATGTACATGTCAGCGTCTGTCTTTAATACAAGTGGTCATAGCTCGATCGGCGATTTGAAAACAGCCTACCAAACGTTAACACCGCTTCTTGGTTCCGCAGCAGCCAGCGTCTTTCTGATCTCCTTGCTCGCTTCCGGAATATCAAGCTCGGTAGTAGGCACTATGGCCGGCCAGGTAATTATGCAAGGCTTTGTCGGTTTTACAATTCCACTATGGATTCGCCGCCTTGTGACGATGCTGCCAACGATTGTAATCGTTGCAATCGGAACAGATCCGACTTTAACGCTCGTCATTAGTCAGGTCGTCCTGAGCATCGTATTACCTTTCCCAGTTATTGCACTAATTTATTTTACCGGAAGAAAGGATATCATGGGTGTCTTAACGAATAAACGCCATGTTACCGTCCTTTCCTCGATTTTTGCAGCCATCATCCTCGGATTAAATACATGGCTCATTTATCAAACATTTTTCGGATAAAATTACAGGCGATATAGTAGTAGAACCGGGCATATGAGCCCGGTTCTCAGGCTGTCGAAAAACATTCGACAG
>JAUZPT010000102.1 GCA_030705745.1 Bacillota bacterium
CAAGAGGAATGACATATAAATGCGCAGCATCGGATGTCGATTTTGGGGGAGGAAAAGCGGTCATCATTGGTGACCCCTCAAAGGATAAAAGTCCGGAGCTTTTCCGTGCATGTGGTCAATTTGTGGAGTCCTTAAACGGAAGATTTTATACAGGTACAGACATGGGAACAAGCCCGGATGACTTTGTTCATGCTTTAAAGGAAACCAATTGTATTGTTGGTGTGGATGAAGCATATGGAGGCAGCGGTGACTCATCGATACCGACTGCACATGGCGTTATTTACGGAATTCAGGCGACGAGTCAGGCAATATGGGGGAACGAACAGCTTTCAGAAAGGACGTATGCTATTCAGGGGCTTGGGAAGGTTGGGTTTAAGGTAGCAGAACAGCTCCTTGAGGAAGGGGCGGAACTTTACGTCACGGATATAAATCAACAAGCGATCGATCAACTGCAGCAAAAAGCGAAAGAATTAGGAGTTGCGATACACGTTGTCAACAGTGAAGAAATTTATTCTGTACCGGCAGATGTTTTTGTACCTTGTGCACTCGGGGGCATTTTGAATGATGAGACGATACCGGCTCTAAAAGTTTCTGCGGTTGTCGGTTCGGCAAATAACCAATTGCTAGAGATTCGTCATGGACAAATGCTGCATGAAAGAGGAATTTTATATGCTCCTGATTATATTGTAAATGCGGGTGGACTGATTCAAGTGGCAGATGAACTGTACTCGCCGAACAAGGACAGAGTACTGCGCAAAACGAAAGCGATTCATTCGACCCTCTTGGATGTGTATCGGCATGCCAAAGAAAATGATATTCCTACAGTGGAAGCCGCAAATTATTTTTGCGAAAAAAGAATGGAGGCAAGGTCTCGCCGAAATAGCTTCTTCTCACATATGAAGAGACCAAAATGGGCAGTTCGAACATAATGAAAAATACGTAAGAGGTGAGCGTTTTGGAAAAACAATTTCCAATTTTACAGATAATTGATCCGAACGGAAATATCATAGACGAGAATTACGAAAATGAGATTACCGAGCATTTGATCAAGACATTTTATTCTCATATGGTTCGCATGCGTGTGTTTGATCGGAAAGCAGTCAGCCTGCAACGACAAGGAAGGATAGGGACGTATGCGCCGTTTGAAGGGCAGGAAGCGGCACAGGCTGGGAGCGCACTTGCTTTAAATCCGGACGACTGGATGTTTCCGACATATCGTGACCATGGTGCAGCTATGGCATTTGGCCATTCGTTGAAAAGCATTCTTCTTTTCTGGAATGGCAGAAATGAAGGATGTATTCCCCCTAAGGGAAAAAATATTTTTCCTCCGGGGATTCCAATAGCGACCCAGATTCCACATGCAGCAGGGGCAGCTTTTGCGGAAAAGCTTAAGGGAACAAGGAATGCTTCGATTGCTTATTTCGGTGACGGGGCTACTTCTGAGGGAGACTTTCATGAAGGCCTGAATTTTGCCAGTGTGGTTAAAGCTCCTGTCGTATTTTTTAATGAGAACAACCAGTATGCCATCTCTGTGCCTTTTCATAAACAAATGAACAGTAAAACAATCGCTCAAAAATCATTGGCTTATGATATTCCAGGTGTCCGTGTCGATGGAAATGATGTTTTTGCTGTTTATTTCCAAACGATGAAAGCGCTTGAAGCTGCGAGGAATGGGGAAGGTCCGTCATTGATTGAAGCTGTAACATGGCGTTATGGTGCCCATACCACTGCTGACGACCCTTCCAAATATCGCGATCAAGCTAAGAGCCATCAACGCCGCGAAATCACCGACCCAATTATCCGTCTTGAACGTTTTATGAAGAATTATGGTTTTTTTGATCAAGTGTGGATTGACATGGTACAGAAGGAAGCAGCAGATGAAATTGATCAGGCGATTAAGGAAATGGAACAATTTCCTGCTGCAAAACCAGGCGATATTTTTGATTTCGTTTTTGCCAAATTGGTCTGGCCAATTAAGCAGCAAAAAGAAGAGTATTTAGAAATGATTGGCGGTGACAAGAAATGAGAGCAGCGATAAAGACGCAAACACTGACACTTGTACAGGCAATTAACGATGCGCTTCGGATCATGCTTCAGGAAAATCAAAACGTTATTTTGATGGGCGAAGACATTGGCAAGAATGGCGGTGTTTTCAGGGCTACCGAAGGACTGCAATCCGAGTTTGGTGAAGACAGAGTTCTCGATACACCATTAAGTGAGGCTGGGTTTATCGGGGCAGCGATCGGAATGGCAGTGAATGGCTTCATTCCAGTAGCGGAAATCCAATTTCTCGGTTTCATCTATCCTGCCTTTGAACAAATTATGACTCATGCTTCCCGCCTGAGGATGAGGACAATGGGACATTATACGGTTCCGATGGTAATCAGGGCACCATATGGAGCGGGTGTTCGTGCACCTGAGATCCATTGCGATAGTACAGAAGCTTTATTTACACATATGCCTGGAATTAAAGTCGTTTGTCCGTCTTCTCCCGCGGATGCCAAAGGATTGTTAATTGCAGCCATCGAAGATCCTGATCCTGTTTTGTTTTTGGAACCAATGCGCTGCTATCGTTCATCACGTGAAGAAGTACCCGAAGGGAAATATTCCATCGAAATTGGTAAAGGAAAGAAGCTAGTTGAAGGAACAGATGTAACGATCATTTCTTGGGGAGCAATGATACCTGTTGCACTCAAGGCTGCCGAAGAAATGAAAATTCAGGAAGTAAGCTGTGAAGTCATTGATTTGCGAACGCTTTATCCGCTTGACCAGGACTTAATTTCGGAATCGGTCCAAAAAACGGGGAGAACCGTTATCGTCCATGAAGCACATTCCACGGGAGGAGTAGGGAATGATGTACTTGCGATTATTAATGACACTTCCTTTCTTTATCAAAAAGCGCCAACGGAACGTGTGACCGGTTTTGATACACCTGTCCCTTATTTTGGCTTCGAAGATTATTATTTACCGACAGAAAAGAGAGTCGTGAAGGCGATTGAAAAAGTACTCAGTTTTTAAGGAGGTGATGTAGTTGGATGTGAAACTGCATGATATCGGAGAAGGAATGACCGAGGCAGAAATTACTTTTTTGTTCGTCAAACCAGGTGATGAAGTAAAAGCGGATCAACCATTGCTTGAAGTGCAAACAGATAAAATGACGGCGGAAATACCTGCCCCCGCAGCGGGCATTGTGAAGGAAATCCTTGTAAAGTCCGGAGAAACGGTCAAGGTTGGAACAAAATTGATAAAGATGGATGTATTTTCGCTAAAGGAATCGAATCACAGTTTATCCTATGAAAGTATTACAAACACCAAAACCATTGAAAACCTTCAGCAAAACACTTTACAGGAAAGACCTCAATCATCTGCAGGGAGGAGAATTCTTGCTTCTCCTTATACTAGAAAAATAGCAAGAGAGAATTCGATCAATATTGAATGGGTAGTAGGTACAGGTCCTGCAGGCAGAATTACGGATGCAGATGTACATTCATTCATTGATGGGCAAGGCTCAGGAAAAACACTAACACAGGAAGAAATTTTCTCAAAAGGCAACGAAGAGGTTCAAATAAGTACGATGGAACATGTGCATATGGCATCTGGTAATACTATTCCCTTCAGAGGAAGAAGGAAGCAAATCGCAAAAAAAATGCACCAATCAGTTTATACCATCCCGCATTGCACACATTTTGAGGAAGTGGATGTGACCGAATTAATCCAATTCCGCAGCGAATTAAAGCAAGATAATGAAAATGTCTCCGCGACTGCATTTTTCCTAAAAGCTTTATCCGTTTGCCTTTTTGAGTTTCCGATTTTCAATGCCAAACTTGACGAAGAAAATGAAGTTATTCACATTCTAGCCGAACATCACTTAGGAATTGCCGTTGATACCGAGGATGGGCTAATTGTACCCGTAGTGAAAAATGTCCAGGAAAAATCGCTCAAAACAATTCATAACGAAATGAAAGAACTCACGCAAAAGGCCCTCCGAAATGAACTGAATATGCAGGATATTTCAGGGGGGACGTTTACGATCAGCAATGTCGGGCCGCTTGGTGGAAGCATTGGGGCTACACCTATCATCCAATATCCTCAGGTAGCACTCGTATCCTTTCATAAAACAAAGAAGATGCCGGTCGTACTGGACGATGACCAGATAGCGATTCGTTCGATCATGAACTTGTCAATGAGCTTCGATCACCGTGTGGTAGACGGTGCGACAGCTGTTAAATTTACGAATCGTTTCTCACAATATATTAAAAATCCAAAAAAGCTTTTACTGGAGTTGGTGTAAGTGGTTGTCGGAGAAATGGCACACGAGAGGGATGTGATCATCATCGGTGGCGGTCCGGGAGGATACCATGCTGCTATTCGTGCCTCCCAGCTTGGAAAAAAGGTAACGCTTATTGAAAAAGAAGACCTCGGCGGAGTGTGCCTGAACAAAGGGTGTATCCCGTCCAAAGTTTTGACTCAGCAAGCTTCAAGATGGAAACAGATTGAACGTGCCGCAGACATGGGATTTATAGTTGAAAGCCTTTCACTTAACAATGAGAAAAAGAATGCTTACAGGGCCAGGATTATTTCGGAATTACGAAAAGGCGTAGAAAATTTATGCAAAGCTAATAAAGTCGAGATCATAAAAGGCACCGCATTTTTCCTGTCTGAAAACCGGGTCGGAGTGGAACATGGAGAACGGTATGATATCTTTCAGTTTCAGCAAGCGATAATTGCAACTGGATCGACCCCAGAAAGATGGCAGGGGATTTCTTTCGATGGAAACCGAATTCTAGACAAATGGAGCATCTCGTTTCTACCAACAATTCCTGAACACCTCGTCATACATGGCAGTGATGTCATATCCCTTGAAATGGCCATGGCATACAAAACACTCGGTGCTGAGGTAACGATAATTCCTAACAGAGAAAGTTTAGAATTTGGTTTCGATTCGTCGATTGATCGTGAAATTAAGAGAATATTTAAAAAAGAAAAGATTACCATTATAAAAGAATCATATTTTCTCAACGCTCTTCCCCTTGAAAACGGAGTTCAGGTAATCTACTTTTCCAATGGCCTTGAAAAATCGCTAGACTGCTCTCATCTCTTCATTTCTACGCCAAATAAGCCAAACACTGAAGCATTAGGGCTGGAACGCCTTGGTGTGAAAATGGAAAATGATGGATGTATATGGGTTGATTCCAAGTGCCGTACTTCCATAACTGGAATTTTTGCCATTGGTGATGCGACAGAAGGACATGGTCTCGCCGTTAAGGCAATCAAGCAAGGAAAAGTGGCTGCGGAAGTAATATGTGGACTGCCTTCAGAAGTGGATTTACGCTTTTTACCTCAGGTGGTGCATACGATACCGCCGATTGCGACGGTCGGTTTGACTGAAGAAGCAGCGTTGCAGGAAGGATATGTTGTTCGAACCAGTCAATTACCGCTATCTTCAAATGGTTTCGCAGCTTTGTCCGGTAAAAAAGACGGTTTCATGAAAATCATTTCAGAACAAAGCACCGATGTTATCCTTGGGATCCATTTCATTGGGGAAGGCGCAGTTGAACTGATTTCATCAGGAACCCTTTTGCTTGAGATGGCTGCCCGGGAAGAGGATCTTACTTTTTCGCTTCAGCCACATCCAAGCTTAAATGAGGCACTGCTTGAAGCAGGTGAGCAGCTTAAGGAAATGGCGATTCATTTGGCACCGAAAAATCATCATGAAAAAGTGAAGCAATAAGCTGCTTTACTGCCAAAAAGCGTTATAGCTTTAGTTCGGACTCTTGAGACTCTGAGGTTATTTCAATTATTATTAATTCAGAAAATTATTATTTATCTAAAAACAGGAGGGCTTTATATGCAGGAACCAGTATTGAACAGCGAACATTTAACGGAAGATTTTTTCCCAGTTAGGGATGTTGATTATCTTGAAATCTACACAGGTAATGCGAAGCAATCATGCCATTTTTTTTGCACTGCATTCGGCTTTAAACCGGTTGCCTATTCTGGACTTGAAACAGGAAATCGCGAAAATGTTTCCTATGTGTTGCAGCAACGGAATATGCGTCTCGTTATTACAGGATCGCTGTCAGAAGACAGCCGGATATCAGCTTTTGTCAAAAAGCACGGAGATGGGGTCAAGGATATTGCCTTGATGGTTGATGATGTTGAAACGGCTTATCAAGTGGCAGTGAGCCGCGGAGCTATTGCCCATGTTCCACCCTACGAATTAAAGGATGAATTTGGAAGTGTGAAAAAAGCGGTCATAGGTACGTATGGTGATACAATTCATACGTTAATAGAACGGAAAAATTATCAAGGTGTTTTCATGCCAGGTTATGAAGCATACACTTTATCCCTTCCGGTTAATGATGCGGGGCTTATTGCCGTCGACCATGTCGTTGGCAACGTGGAGCGTATGGAGGAATGGGTTGAATATTACTCAAGGGTAATGGGATTTAAAGAAATGAAGCATTTTACCGATGAAGATATCACTACAGAATATTCAGCATTGATGTCAAAAGTCATGCACAACGGAGGACGTATCAAGTTTCCAATTAATGAACCAGCCGAAGGAAAACGAAAATCTCAAATTCAAGAATATTTAGAGTTTTACAATGGTGCAGGTGTTCAGCATCTTGCGATATTAACTGAGGATATTGTCTCAACAGTTACAACATTGAAAAAGAATGGTGTCGAGTTTTTATCGACACCCGATTCGTACTATGAATCACTTGGTGAACGGGTAGGTAAAATTGATGAGGAAATTTCCAAGCTGAAAGAACTCAGCATTTTGGTTGACCGCGATGACGAAGGTTATTTGCTACAAATCTTCACTAAACCAATTGTTGACCGGCCAACTTTGTTCATTGAAGTGATTCAGCGTAAAGGGGCCCGAGGCTTCGGTGAAGGGAATTTCAAGGCATTGTTCGAGTCAATTGAACGCGAGCAAGAAAAAAGAGGCAACTTGTAAGAGGAGAAGAAAAGGGAGAGCTCTGTTCTCCCTTTTTCAAAGTAAGGAGCGAAGTTGGCATGATTAAGCCGCGCATACAATTAGAAGGAATGATTCCATTTCATCCGGGAGAATCGACCGAGGATTTGAAGATCCGGTATCAACTATCAAGCATTGATAAGATGTCAGATAATGAAAATCCTTACGGGACTTCGCCAAATGTTAAAGAGGCTATCAAAAAGAATCTAGATAATTTGAATTTTTATCCATCTGGAAATTGTTCGAAATTAGTCAATCTTCTCGCCGAATATCATCAACAGCCGATTGATCGATTTATCATTGGGAACGGTTCAGATGAACTCATTCACCTCTTGGCTAGAGCTTATATCAATCCTGGTGATGAAGCGGTTATGGCAGACGCAACTTTCCCTCGCTATCAGACCAATGTTCTGATAGAAGGTGGCAGGGCAGTAACGGTTCCATTAAAGGAAGGCTTCCATGATCTGGATGGCCTTGTAAAAGAAATTAATGAACAGACAAAGCTGGTTTTTATTTGCAATCCTAATAATCCGACAGGAACCATTGTTGGAAGGCAAAACCTGCTAAGTTTTATACAAACTGTTCCTCCGGATGTTTTGATAGTAGTGGATGAAGCATATGCTGAATATGTTACTTCCATTGATTATTTAGAAACGACTTCTGTGCTTGATCAATATCCTAATCTTGTCGTTTTACGAACTTTTTCAAAAATTTACGGACTTGCAGGTTTGCGTGTTGGCTATGGAATGATGCACCCCGACATTGCAAAAGAACTCACGAAAGCAAAAGATGTTTTTAATGTCAATTATCTTGGCGAGCTAGCTGCAATGACCGCTTTGGAGGATCAGGATTTTATAAAGCAATCTTCATTCACAAATGCGGAGCAAAGAGAATATTTGTACAACCAGCTTCAACGCGCTGGCTTATCCCCTTTTCCGTCTGAAACAAATTTCTTGTTCATTCCATTAAAAGATCCGTCATCAGAACTTTACGAAGCGTTGTTGAAAAATGGTCTATTGGTCAAAATGATGTCACTGCCCGGTATACCATATGGAATGCGTGTCACTCTTGGGACTAAAGAGGTCAATCAACGCTTTTTGCAGGTAATGAATTTCTTTTCAAAAGAAAGTGTGGTGTAGGTATAAAATGGAAATCACTCCTGAGCACCTTGAATGGAGGGAAGCGTATAAGCTGCTTGTCGGTTCGATTCTGCCAAGACCGATTGCGTTTGTATCGACGGTTGATGCCAATGGAATAGCGAATGCCGCTCCATTCAGTTTTTTCACTGCCATTTGTGCCGATCCGATGATGATCTGCTTTTCTCCGATGAGAAGAGGAACAGATGGCTCAAAAAAAGATACGCTCGTTAATATTGAAAATACCGGGCAATTCGTCATCAATATTGTCAGTGAGGATATGGCAGAAAAAATGAATGATTGTGCTGTCGAATACGACTCGGATATTGATGAAATCGATTTGTCAGGTTTGTCAAAAGAAACGAGTTTCATGGTCGTTCCCCCAAGGATAAAAGAATCCCTCGTTCACTTGGAATGTGAACTGGATCAGGTGCTTCATTTTGGTGAGCAAGCGGGTGGAGGCAGTCTCGTTATAGGTAAAGTAATACATGTAAACATACATGATGAACTATATGAAAAAGGCCGAATTGACAGTGAAAAGCTCAAACCAATCGGCAGAATGGCTGGGAATACGTATACAAATCCGCTCGGCTCAATGTTTGAATTGATCCGAAAAACGGAAGTGAAGTGAGCGAATGAGATTTATAAGTTTTGAAAAAGAAAACGGTTTGTTTGGCTCAGGGCTATTAATTAAAGACAATTTAGTGGTTGATATGCATGAAGCAACAGATGGGCAGCTGCCTAAAAGTTTCCTGGAATTTCTCGATTGCAATGTAGCGTTAAGAACTATGGCAGAAGATTTAACCACTTTAACAGCTAAGAGCAAAGGCGTATATCCGCTAGATCGTATCAAGTTAATCGCCCCTCTTCC
>JAUZPT010000103.1 GCA_030705745.1 Bacillota bacterium
ATCAACTTCGACCATCCGCCATCTTCAATCCTTGCCAATTTATTATCAAAGTTCGTTAAAGCGGTTTGAAACGATGCACTCAAACCCGTCACTCTCGACTTTAAATCATTTGCCTTTTTGTCTTCTGTATTTTGCGCTTGAAGACAGCTCACAAAAGCACCAGCTTGACGAATCATTTTTGCAGTCTTTTCAAAGTAGTCAATAATCCCTTTTAGTGAGACAAACGCATGATCCGTTGACCAGTCTGATACTAATTTCTCGAAAAGCACAATTGTTTCAGTTGTTGAATCCAAATGTTTGGCGAATTCCAGTGAATCGCTTCCTCCGTTAAATATAGTGTCCAGATCCCATTTATTTGAATATGTAGTGGTTGACATTATAATTCTCCCCTTATGTATATTCTCCTTTTCATTATAGATATTATTTTCTAAAATTTCTATTAATTAATAACCTCTTGCTTCAAAATAAATCAAAAGCCCGGGGAAAATTATGCACCCAGGCTGTAAGATTAATGCTTCAACAAAAGTATCCCCATCCCCAAAAAAGCAGGATTAGAATCAATAAGACGATAAAGAATGCATACCACGGGCCAATTCCGCCTGAACAGCACGGATAGACGGGATATGGAGCCGGATATCCACATGGATAAGGATAACCGTATGGCAATTTAATTTCCTCCTTAAACTTTTATTACTAGGATATGTATCACGTTTTCTTTTGTATAGGCGACGTTTAATTTTTGACAAATTAACATCTTCACCAATTCTTCGCATCGATGCTTTCAATATTGATGTATAATTTATATCAACATACTCTTTCCGGGAGAGATACCGAATGAAAAAAATTGTTATCGTTGATGATGAAATTAGAATGCTCGATTTACTTTCCCTCTATTTATCGCCAAAAGGCTATCAATGTATTAAAAAGCTTTCCGCCTATGAAGCCATCACCTATCTGACAGAAAGTGAAGCGGATCTCATATTATTGGACGTAATGATGCCAGAAATGGACGGATGGGAAGCCTGCTCGGAAATACGCAAGCATTGGGACATACCCATCATTATGCTGACGGCGAGAAGCGAGAAAATAGATGTCATCAAAGGACTGAAAATAGGCGCTGATGACTACATAACAAAACCATTCGATGAAGAAGAACTGATTGCTCGAATTGAAGCAGTGCTCAGACGACATAACAACAAAGAAACCATTATCCATTTCAAGGACTTAACCTTGAATCAATCCTCATATGAAGTAACACACCAAATCGAGAGTATACCATTAACTCCGAAGGAATTTGCCCTACTTGCATTATTTCTTCAAAATCGCAACAAAGTTTTTTCACGTGAGCATCTGCTGTCATCTATTTGGGGGTATTCAGTTACTACAGAAGATCGAACGATTGATTCCCATGTCCGCAACCTTCGTGATAAACTACGAAAAACCGGTTTCCGGGTCGATGATTATTTGACAACCGTTTGGGGACAAGGATACAAGTGGAGTGATAAAGAAAATAAGGGAATATAGCTTGACTTGAAATCAGGAATTAAAAAATTTCAAAAAAGCCAATTTATTAAACCGTTGTATACTGGCCATAACTACGAAAAAAGGAGCAGGATACCCCTGTTCCTTTTGTGTCAATACAACATGATGTTCTGGCTTAGCGATTTTTCCGTTTTTCTTTTTCCGCACGGTAAAATTCATGGAACATTTTCATTAGTGCCCTCTTTTCAATTCTCGAAACATAGCTTCTCGATATCCCGAGTTCCTTGGCGATTTCCCGCTGAGTCTTTTCCTTTTTTAAATCGAGACCAAAACGTCCGATAATGACTTCTTTTTCCCGTTCATCCAACACATCGATATATTTTTTAATTTTCTCTAGCTCCATATTCAACTGGATCGTATCGATAACATCTTCCGACTCTGATTTTAATACGTCAATAAGGGAAATTTCGTTGCCTTCTTTGTCCTGACCGATCGGATCATGAAGCGAAACATCTTTTTTTGTTTTTTTAAGCGCTCTCAAATGCATCAAGATTTCATTTTCAATGCATCTTGCTGCGTATGTGGCAAGCTTTGTTCCTTTTCCTTCCGAATAGCTTTCAATTGCCTTGATCAAACCGATTGTGCCAATCGAAATCAAGTCCTCGGCATCTTCACCAGTATTTTCAAATTTCTTGACGATGTGCGCCACAAGCCGAAGGTTATGTTCAATTAGCATATTTCTGGCATGTGAATCGCCTTCAGCCATTAATCGTAAGTATTTTCGTTCCTCTGCAGCGGTTAACGGTTGAGGAAAAGCATTATTTTTCACATATGAAACAAGGAATAAAAACTCTTTTACTAAATAACCGAGTGCTGTAAGCATTCCGGACATGCACATCCACCCCCGTTTTCATTAGGACTGTCGCCTATACCTAATTCCTATGAAAGATTCCTGGAGTTTGTGTCTGTCCGTTTTGTATAATTTGAAGGTAAAATTTAACAAATAAAAAAATCAGCACAAATAGTGCTGATTCTACTTATTGTTATTATATTATTCAACTACACTAACTTCCGCGGCGATGACACAGCCAATTGCTCCTGTAATTACTAAAGCCATTACGATCATGAACATATTCTGCACCCCTTTAGATAAGTTCAAATCTCTCTATTTAGAATTTATCATATTTACAATGTGACTATACTAAAGGAATGTGAACATTTTGTTAAAACCATACGCCGTCAGGTGGTATCCTTCATATCCCATAAGCTGGCTCTCCTGTTTTGTAAAATGAAAATCATTTTCATCTCCACCTTTCCATTTATTTTTCTAGAATTACATCGGGCGATAATAATAAAATTGACGATCCTTATGTTCATCTAAAAGCTGTTTAATTCGTTCCTGGTGAAGAATTTCTTCAACATCCATCACACGTCGTTTAAACGTGATTGTAAGGAAAAATATATTTAATGTCATTTTTTTCACCTCCTTTTTAATCCACAAAAAAATCCGCAGAAAGATTACCTGCGAATTTTAAGCATAAAAATGCCGCAGGAACACATCTCCCTGCGGCATGGATAAATTAATTGATAACGATTGACGTTATTTCATCCATTCCCGTTTGGTTGAATGCGCAATGATGCCATATACAGTTACAATTTTGATCGCGGTTACGTTTTTCATCATTGCACCCCCTTTAGGAATTATTAACTAACAATGGTAATTATATCCACTAATTAATACTTTGTAAACCTCTATTTTGCATTTTTTTTAAAATAAAAAAACGCCCGGACTGGACGTTTATTTTTTCGATAAATATTCTTCCCCATCTTCCGTTTCTAAAAGCATAGATTGGCACTTTTTGGACCGAAGGAAAAAGATAGCGGAAGCTGCTAACAAGGCAAGAGAAAAAATCATCAGGCCTGTTGTATTCAAATGTGTTTGACTATCTGAAGGAATAAGTATACCTAAATATAAAAACGAGCCGGTAGCAAGAAGAATAATCGCGAACCGTTTGAAATCAACCATTTTTTCATAAATAACTTTAGCCTGGCTTTTCATTCATATCACCTGCGATTCTTATATTCTATAAAACTACTGTATCATATCCTCGCTGGATGATGAGAATGTAAATATTGTAAATAAAACAGGCCAGCTTCAAAAACGAGCCGACCTGTTTCTAAACTATTCCAAAGCTTGTTTTAAATCGTCAATTAAATCCTCAACATCCTCCAGCCCTACGGAAATTCGGACAAGACCGTCTGTAATTCCGAGTTCTGCTCTGCGTTCCGCCGGAATGGATGCATGTGTCATTCGTGCCGGAACAGAAATTAAGCTTTCAACGGCTCCGAGACTTTCAGCAAGCGTGAAATAATGAATTTTTTGGAGAAGCTTATCGGCTTTTTGCTCGCTTCCTACATCGAACGAAACCATCCCCCCGAAGCCGCGGGACTGCTTTTTCGCAATATCGTGGTTTGGGTGGCTTTCCAATCCTGGATAAAATACTTTTTTCACCGCTGGATGATTAGTCAGGAATTGAACGATTGCCGCTGTGCTTGCTTCGTGTTCTTCCATACGTATGCCGAGTGTTTTGATTCCACGAATAAGCAGCCACGAATCCTGAGGGCCCAGTACGCCACCTGTGGAATTTTGCACAAAGTGCAGCTCTTCGGCCAGCTTTTCACTATTAACGACAACAAGGCCTGCTACAACATCGCTGTGGCCGCCAATATACTTCGTTGCACTGTGCAGAACGATATCAGCCCCTTGTTCGATTGGATTTTGCCAGTAAGGAGTAGAAAACGTGTTGTCGACAATCGTCAATAGTCCATGTTCCTTGGCGAGTCGTGCTGCACCCTCAATATCGGTTATTTTTAACAGCGGATTTGTAGGCGTTTCAATATAAATCGCTACTGTATTTGGTTTAATTTCTTCGACGATTGTATCCAAATTGCTTGTATCTACAAAAGTGGAATCAATGCCAAAACGGTTTAACACCTTTGTCATTACCCGGAATGTTCCACCATACACATCGTCCGTCAAAATGACATGATCTCCTTTGTTAAACAGCATGATCACAGCCGTAATTGCCGCCATCCCTGAACCGAAGGCAAATCCTGCTGTTCCGCCTTCGATATCCTTAATCAATTCCTCAAGCGCATGTCTCGTAGGGTTGCCTGTGCGGGAATACTCAAAGCCCTTATGGTTACCCACACCTTCCTGCTTGTACGTGCTGACCTGGTAAATAGGAACTGACACCGCACCTGTCAATGGATCTGTGCTAATTCCACCATGAATCAACTTCGTTTTTCTTTTCACTTATATCCCGCCTTCATATATTTTTTTGCTTAAATAGCGCTCGCTTCCATCTGGAAAAATGACGATGATATTGGATCCCGGACCGGCTTTTTCCGCCTCTAGCAGTGCTGCATGAAAAGCGGCACCAGATGAACTTCCGATGAGCATTCCTTCTTTTTCTGCAAGCTGCTTTACCCTAATAAAAGCATTTTCGTCCGATACGGTATGAATGGCATTAAAATAGTTTTTATCCATGAAGCCAGGTAAAAATTCCATGCCGATTCCTTCAGTTTTATGTGATCCTGCTTCGCCGCCATTTAATATCGATCCTTCGGGCTCCACAATGACCGTTTTAATCGATTTCTTTTGCTCTTTTAAATAGCGTGCTGTCCCCATGAAAGTTCCACCGGTACCCGCTCCAGCAACAAAAATATCGATATTTCCGTCCAATTGCTCCCAAATTTCCGGACCAAGTGTTTTATAATACGTTTCCGGATTAGCGGGATTAGCAAATTGCTGCGGACAAAATGAATTTGGAATTTCTTCGAGAAGCTGGGTAGCTTTCTCGATTGCCCCCTTCATTCCCTCACTCGTAGGCGTATGGACAATTTCTGCTCCTAGCGCTTTCATTAAATCCTGTTTTTCCATACTAAATTTTTCAGGTACACACAGAAGGACTTTCAACCCTTTATTGATGGCTGCCAGTGCCAGTCCGATTCCCGTATTTCCTGCTGTCGGTTCAATGATGGTCCCGCCGGGCTTTACTTTCCCGCTTTCAAGCGCGTCATTTATCAGCTCCAAACCTAGCCTGTCCTTGACACTGCCTCCCGGATTCATAAATTCCAATTTTGCAAACAGCCTTACACCATCCGGCAAGGTAAACTGCGAAATTTCAACAATCGGTGTGTGGCCGATCAGTTCATGAATGTTTTTATATACTTTCATTAGTTGCCGCCTTTCTGCTTTTATTTTCCACCTAGTCTGGAAACAATTTTCATGACAAGGGTAGCTGAATGAAGAGCGGCTTTTTCTAAGTATTGGTCAAAAGACAAATTCGATTCCTTGCCTGCGATATCGGATAGCGATCGAATGATCACAAAAGGAATATTAAATTGATAAGCGACCTGGGCGATTGCCGCAGCTTCCATTTCGACCGCTTGAAGATTTTCAAATTTAGTACGGACAAAATCGACTCTCACAGGGTCCTGCATAAACGAATCTCCTGTTGCAATCATGCCTTTAACGACTTGGATTTCCTCAATTTCCTTTGCAGCGGCTTCCGCAACCTCAATCAATTTTTCATCGGCCAAAAAAGCAGCAGGAAGCTGTGGAACCTGGCCATATTCATATCCGAATGCCGTTACATCCACATCATGATGACGTACTTCAGTTGATATGACTGCATCTCCAACATTCAAATCCTGGTGAAAGCCACCTGCCGAGCCAGTATTTAGAATGTAATCAGGCTTATATTTTTCAAGCAAAATTGTCGTTGACATCGCTGCGTTTACTTTGCCAATTCCGGAACGGAGCAGGATGACTTCAACTCCATGCATTGTTCCAAATGTAAACTCACAACCTGCTACTGTTTCTTGTGTTTTTCCTTCAATATTTTCGCGTAATAGTGTTACTTCTTCTTCCATTGCTCCGATGATTGCGATTTTCATGGTTAAACCTCTTTCTTTATTGTTTTACTCCTTCCATGAGCCAAACAAATTCATTGCAGCGAGAAAAGGTAACGGCAAAGCCGTTTTTCTCCATGATTTCCCTTAAAACAGGGATAGTTGTGTAATACTCAGTTTGCAAATCCTTTGCCAGGTTCAGGAAGCCGTTTTTCTGCGCATCTGAAATAGCCTTCTTGTACTCTTGTTCGGATTCATACATTGTATCCGCAAATACTATTTTACCACCATTAGACAGGAGTTTTCCATATAAGGCAATCGCCTCGCCTTTTTCTTCATCGGTTAAGTGATGAAAAGCGTAAGTGCTGACGAATGTATCTGGATTTTTCAATTCTGGGAACACCATAAAGTCCCCATCAAGCAAAGATGCACGTCCTTGCAATTTTTCTTCTGCAATCTTCCTCATCGGCTCTGAAGGTTCAATTCCTGTTATTTTCAGGCCTTTTTCCAGAAGCTTTACTGTAAGATTTCCTGTGCCTACACCAAACTCAACAACATGTCCGAATGAGATGGATGCTACTTGTTCCAGGATTTGTTCATAGTTCACAAATACCTCTTTATATTCTGCATCATGTCCAATTACTGTATCATCATATGAGTCAGCCCATTGTTCAAAAACATCCAAAAATTCTCTGCCCATTTTCTCACACTCCACATAAACTTATAATTCCTATCAGTATACTATGAATTAAACAAAAACTTGTTCCCAATTTACCATATTCAATGCTATTATTCAACTATTACTATTTTTGCACCATTATCGGTTTATTCTTTATTACTGCAAAGAGAAAGGATGATTTTCATTGAGTTTCCAGCTTGATTTGATCGAAGATAAAGTTGAATTTTTCGAGGAGGTAAATTTAAAAAAGCTGCAAAAAAATATTGAGAACCAAATTGAAATCAATAAAGCGATTATGCTATCTGTCCACTCTGTTTCCCATCAAATGCACGTGAATGAAAATGGACAAACGTACTTTACAGCTGTCGTTCATTTTAAAAGAAGAAAAAAATAAGGACGGAGTCCATGATTGACTCCATCCCTTTACTCGTTTATATTTCCTTTGTCATTTACAGAGAGTTCTTCGACTTTGGTTGGTTTCCAACCTTGGCCGTCGACCCATTCGATATAAACGCGATACGGTTTTTTATCGTCTTTTGAGGAGATTGTAGCAATTGAATGGTTTGGATCCTTTTGATTGCTACCAATTCGCCAAACGGTCATATTGTC
The DNA here is from genome assembly GCA_030705745.1 of Bacillota bacterium. Lineage (GTDB taxonomy): Bacteria > Bacillota > Bacilli > Bacillales > Cytobacillaceae > Neobacillus_A. Next base: position 7,688 of record JAUZPT010000103.1, read on the forward strand.
ACGGGCTACCCCAGTAGCTGCTGAAATCGCGTTAAGCATTTCCTGCCAATCAACAGAGTTTGAATCGTATACAGCTGCATGCTTTCCTGTTTGTGAGGTGCCTACAGGTTTCCAATCTGGATTTTCAATCGTTTTTGCAACATTCGAGGTGCTCCCTCCGTCCGAAACGACTTCGTTAGCAGGATCCGCTGACTGTGTGCCATTGGCACTTCCACTGTCAGTGTTTTGAGTCGTAGTGTCCTGTGACTGCTGATTGGTGCTCTGATCCGAGGAAGTGTCTTGGGACTGCTGATTGGTGCTCTGATCCGAGGAAGTGTCTTGGGACTGCTGGTCTTGGCTATTTTGAGAACTGCCTTCTGGCTTGTTTTTTTGATTGGAAGAATTCTTTTGTTCAGTAATTTTTGCATCAGCTCTTTTGGATGTTTTGTCCTTTCCGCCTGAAAAGATCACAACAGCAACAACCACAATTAAAACAAGAACTAGTACAATCAAACTGTTTAAAACTAAATTGGTTTTTTTTCTCTTGGCCCTGTAATTTGCGCGCGAACCGTTTTGAATGTCATTATTCAATGAATAGCCCTCCAAAAAATAAGGATGTCAACATTCTAACATGAGTTTATTAAAACTTGAAGAAATTTATCTTTTCGCGTGGAATGACGGATATTAATTATCACATTTGCTAAGCTTGCATTAATTTTACTTTTGCGAATGATTTTTTTCATACAGCCATTTAACCATGTCCTCATAAAGGAGGTTTACACCCCCTTCATTCTCGAAAACATCAAGATTGACGGCCACAAGCACATATTGCGGATTTTGATAAGGAAAATATCCAGCAAACCATTTATTATGAAGCTGCCTGCCATCTACATATTTATCCGTTTCTCCTGTTCCAGATTTCCCGGCTACGTCATAAGGAAGCTTTTGAAACCATCTTCCTGTTCCATGATCATTTACAACCACTTCTCTTAAAAGCTTCTGAAGTTTCATCGCTGTATAGGGAGAAATCGTTTCTCCTGGTATGTCTTTTATATTAAATTCGACCATGGAGGATTTATTTTTATATTCAATACCAGAAGCGACTCTGACCATTTCTTTTTTGCCACCTCTAGCAATCGTCGCCATCATATTGGCCACAGCTAACGGGGTCGCTCTTACCTCATCCTGGCCAATTCCTGACATCTTGACGAAGTTATCATCATTCCTTGCCACGTCAGTTAAAAACACTCTGCCCTTATCTTCTTCCTCGAGCTGTTTAAAATCACTTGTATGATATACACTGCCTTGCCAGCCGAC
>JAUZPT010000104.1 GCA_030705745.1 Bacillota bacterium
AATGTAGCGATTGATTTTTTTCGAAAACAAAAAGGGTGGAAGCAAAAGATTATTGAAAAATTTGATTGGAATGTACAACAAATAAAAGATGATGTGCCAATTCCCGAAGAAATCGTCCTTCAGAAGGAAGAAATCCAGTTAATGTATCAGGCATTGGAATATTGTACAGTAGATCAAAAAGCGGTGATTATTTTTAGGTATTTACAGGAATTGTCGATTGTTGAAACAGCAGAAGCACTTGGATGGACTGAAAGCAAAGTAAAGACCACCCAGCATCGTGCAGTGAATGTATTGAAGAACAAAATGGAAAAATTAGTGGAAAAGGAGGCTTCGGCAATTGAAAAAGTCAGAGTGGAGCGATAAAAGGATCACAGACCTTCTTAGAGAAATGCCTAAAATACAAGATCATCGCCATCCTAATGACATATATCAAAATGTTTCCACCAAGATGGTAACAAGAAAACCTCGTGCGTGGATTATGCCTGTGTTCACCGCGGCTGCTGCAATAATACTTTTATTCCTCCTTTCACCAGGATTGCTAACAGGGCAATTTTCATCAAGTAAACAAAACGCCAGTAAATCAGCAGATCCGCAAGTGAAATTCAAAACTGAAAGCAATGAAAATAAAAAAAAGCTTCAACCTAATGTAAATATATTATCTACCCCAAAACTTGCTGCATCCGATTCTTTATTAAAACCAACAGCATTGTACGATAATGAAGTTGGAAATGGGAAGGTTCTGACTTACTGGATTCCAGATAAACAGGCGCAAAATTTAATTCCTGTCTCAACGACTGTTGTTCCGGATCCGAACAAATCCTGGATGGATCTATTCAATGACCATATGTCCGATCTAAAGGAAGAACAATGGGGATTAAGTGAGTATTATCCACTTCAGGCAACGTTAAAGCTTGATCAGAAAGAAAATGCGGTTATCGCGGATGTCAGAGTCAACAACCCATATACTGAAGGCACGAATTCAACGATCTTTCAAAGCATACTGCAAAATGTGGTTCAATCGAATAGCGATTCGAAAAAAATCAAATTGACAACAAATGGGAATCCGGGGATATATTTTGGAGACTTTGGAGAATTAAGAGAATTGCCTATTAATAAATTAAGGAATAGGGCATATTTTTTATACCATGCGGACGGTGAAGAATTACCTTATCTCGTCCCTGCTAAGGAGTCTTTCCAAAATATAAAGGAAGCAATGGTTGCCATGGAGCAGGATAGGCCGAATGACCAGCTTAAAGCTAGTTTAGGCACCGACTTTCAGGCTTTCCTCGCAGGAATTGATAATAATAACAACACTTTGATTGTCAAGATGAAGCCTAATGCGAAAATGGAGGACAACGCGTCCACTCTTTACAGCTTTGAAGCATTACTTCTGACTGCGAAGGATTTTGGGTTAGAAAAAGTAAAGCTTGAAAATGCGTCAATTTCCAAACTCGGTTCTTTCGATTTGACCGTGGCGAATAAAGTTCCTGTTGGAGCGAATTATCGTTCTTTAAAGTAATTTCTAGTTATTTTCTTTCAAAAAAGAGTCAATCTTATACAGATTGATTCTTTTTTTTGAATAAAAATATTTAAAATAACCAAAATATAACAGTGCCTTTTTTTAGCTTTTCATTTAATTTCCTTTGTACTAAAAGAGGAAAAGACGACATAAAGTGAGTAAAAAAGGACTATTTTAAGGAGGAAAAGAATGCGAGACTACATAGTAAGATTTCTGATCGCAGGGATAATGGCGCTTCTTGTCAGTTTATTATTCCTTGGTGGCAGGCACTCTCAAGCAAGCATGCTAAATGTAAAGGCTGAGAGCCTTCATTGGAGCTGGCCTGCTGATGGGATTATAACCGATACGTTTGGAACACGGCATGGAAAGCATAAAGGCATAGATATTGCTGGAAAAGCAAATACCGAAATACATAGTGTCGACGATGGTGTGGTAGAAAAATCATATTACTCAAATTCGTATGGAAATGTAGTTTTCATTAAACATGACAACCACTTTGTTACGGTATATGCTCATTTAAACAAACGTTTAGTCGAGGAAGGACAGAAGGTAGGGCGAGGGGAAACAATCGGGCTAATGGGAAGTACCGGACAAGCAACGGGAGTACACCTCCATTTTGAAATTCATGAGATGGAATGGACGATTGATAAAAAATACGCCCTTAATCCGGAAGATGTGATGGGTGCGGCTTCATTGGGTGAAATTGTACAAGCCGGTGAAATCAAGAATGGTGATAGTGTAGTCGCTGCCAGCATACAAACACGGGAAAATGATCAGGAAAATAATACTGTTCAAGCGTTAAATGATCTTCATAAAATGTCCCATATCGTTAGTGAAGGAGAGACGCTTTGGTCGATTGCACAAACTACGCATTCCACAGTTGATCAGCTGCAAAAAGTAAATCACTTAACAGGAACGCAAATTATTCCCGGGCAAGAGCTCCTGATTGAACAGGACGAAACCGATTCTTACTTAGTGAAAACAGGGGACAATCTTTCAAACATAGCCAGGGAAAACCATCAGGAAATTGACAATATAAAAGAATTAAATAAACTTCAATCCGATACGATTTATCCGAATCAATTATTGTTGATTAGAAAGAAGGAATAAATTTATATTCGGACAAATTGTTAATATCTTCACAAAACCGCTGTTTTGCAGTATAATAAATTTTGTAAAAAAAATAATGTGTCTATCTTCGGGGCTGGGTGCAATTCCCGACCGGCGGTAATGAGATTTATTCTCTGAGCCCGCGAGCCTTTTGGGGCAGGATTTGGTGCAATTCCAAAGCCGACAGTAAAGTCTGGATGGGAGAAGATGGAGGTTCTGCAATCGTTCAAAAAAACATCATTTGAACGATTATTAAGCGTGCCTTTGTAAATTCTCCCTCAAGTGACTTGCTTGAGGGGTATTTTTTTGCTGGGCAAACGTTTAGGCTGAACCTTTCTTCTAAGTGGATAGGATCACAAAAGGAGAGAGGAAAATGAAAGAAATGAAAGTAAAGGCCATTGTTACGATTGGAATGTTGAGCAGTATCGCGTATGTACTTATGCTGTTGAATTTCCCGCTACCACCATTTCCAAGCTTTTTAATGATTGATTTCAGCGATATTCCAGCGCTGATCGGGGCATTAATTTTTGGGCCTGTTGCAGGTATGTTGGTTGAATTGTTCAAAAATATATTGGATTATTTCATGAAGGGAAGTGCAACGGGGGTTCCTGTAGGGCATATTGCGAATTTCCTTGCAGGCGTTCTGTTCATTTTGCCAACGTATTATTTGTATAAACTTTTAAAGACGAAAAAAGGGATGACTTTGTCATTATTCATCGGCACAGTAACGATGGCGCTGCTTATGAGCGTTCTAAATTACTTTATTATTTTGCCGGCATATACATTCTTTTTGCATGCTCCTGCCATGACTGCACCTCAAACGAGGCAGCTTGTAATGACAGCCATCCTACCTTTTAATTTTGTAAAAGGCTTGATCATGTCAGCAATATTTATGCTTTTATTTACTAGGATGCAAACCTGGATCAATAAACAAACATCCATTAAAGGCATATAATCATTGAATTATAAAGAGGCTGACTCATTGAGTCAGCCTCTTTATAATTTTTCAACAATAAAAAAGAAAACCCTCCATTTGAATTGGAGGGAAGTTACTTAAGTATTGTTTAATTTTATTCGAATTTAGTTGGATTTCCGTCAAAAGACTCATCCGCAACTTTAATAGAATCAGTTGGGCAACCTTCGAAAGCGTCCATCATGTCATCGATTAAAACGTCAGGAATTTCAACGATACCTTCGTTATCGTCAAGAGTAACGAAAGCAATTCCTTCGTCGTCGTAATCATAAATATCCGGTGCCGCAGCTCCGCAAGCACCACATGCGATGCAAGTCTCTTTGTCAACAATTGTGTACTTTGCCATGAAAAAAACCTCCCAGTAAATTAAACAATATTCTAACCAGTTTCCAAGGTTGGTTGGAAACGCCTTCTTCTTCTCTATTGTAAAACTGAATGCGGAACTTTTCAATAGTAAATGTATTGATAATGCTTATCATATAAGGATTTCAGCTCCAAATTCTCACATATTTCAACAATTTTAAACAACCCCAATGACGGTTTCATGTTAAAATAGATTACAAAAGAAGCTTTTCAATCAAGGCCTTTCGCAAAGGATTTTTAGAGTAAACCGAATTGCGGGGCAAAAATGGTAAAGGCGTTGGTGAAAATGGTTATATTAGAAAAAATTATTCTACTCTGTTTATTAAAATTAAATGGAGAAAGAACCATCTATTCAATCTATCACCTTTTAAAAGGGAAGAAATCATCGCAAACCATCCAAGACATTCATCTATTTTCCTTAACAAAATATTTCGGGCTTTACAGCGCTTTGACAAGAGAATTTTTGGATGATTTCATTGATTCAGCACTGAAAAAAGGTTGGATCACGCCTTGTCCCAATCAACAGCACCACTTTTTCGTCACAGCGAGTGGAAATTTGGTTATTGAGCATCATCTTCAGCAAAAACCGATTCCAAAGTTTGTGGATGGATGGAAATATCAACAACGAACGCTGCTTGTTTGGACAAGGCTTTCCTTGCTCGTTCAAGTCGTTTCCAATTTGGTTTATCAAAATAGCGGGTATATACCGATACAGAAAAATAAAGAAGTACATCATTGGCTTAAGCAATCGTTGGAGAAATATCGAGTGCCAAGAACAATGCTTGGCGAAAAGCTGTTTAGTGAACTCGTTGCATGCCTTGAAGGGGAAAAGGATATTAACCCTTCTGTTCTCGTATACCGCTTAACAGGGCATGATAGGATTGGTTTAACTTCAAGCCAAGCAGCACAAGAAATGATCATGCATGTCGATGAATATGAACTTGATTTCTTGAATGTCCTACACTATATGATACAAGCAGTTGAAAATAATCCTGATCGTTTTGAAATATTAACTTCCTTGCTTTCAGGAACAAATCATTCCTATACACTGACAAATTCCACTCAAAGGACATTTGAATTATTAAAAAAGGCGTACACGATTGATGAAATTGCAGCGATGCGAAATTTGAAAACGAGCACTGTGGAGGATCATATCGTTGAAATTGCATTAAATGTGACGGATTTTAGCATCGATGATTTTGTCAATCCGGAAATTCAGGATAGCATACTTAAAACAGCGAGAGTTTTACCGACTAGGCAATTAAAATTAATTAGAGAAAATGTAAATATTGCAAGTTATTTTGAAATACGCCTTGTTATGGCGAAAATTGGTGAGCGCTAATGGAATTAGAAGAACATTTGCAAACATATTTTGGTTTCTCCAGCTTCAAGCCTGGTCAGAAAGAAGTGGTTTCTTCAGTAATGCGCGGAAACCATACATTGGCAATGCTTCCAACTGGCACGGGAAAATCACTTTGCTATCAGCTACCCGGGTATTTGCTTGAAGGCTCAGTCCTCATTATTTCTCCACTGCTGTCATTAATGCAGGATCAAGTGGAACAAATCATGAAGATGGGTGAGAAGCGGGTTGTTGCCATCAATTCTTTTTTGTCCATGCAAGAAAAAAGCCTTGTATTAAAAAAGATTGAAAGCTATAAATTTATCTTTATTTCACCTGAAATGGTCAATGCGGAATGGGTAATGGCTAAGCTTAGAACGATTTCCATCTCCCTTTTCGTCGTTGATGAAGCACATTGCATCTCTCAGTGGGGTTATGATTTCAGGCCGGACTATTTGAAGTTGGGTGTGTTACGTAAAAAGCTTGGGAATCCGTTAACGCTTGCCTTGACTGCTACAGCAACAAAACAAGTGCGCGAGGATATTATTCATTCACTTTGTATTGATGAAATAATAAAGATTGAAGAAAGCGTTGATCGGAAAAATATTGCATTGAATGTTGAAGTATTAAATGATTTTTCGGAAAAAACGAATCGGATGCTAGAACTTGTGAAACAATTACAAAAGCCTGGAATCATCTATTTTTCAAGTAAAAAGGTGGCTGACCAAACCGCTGCTTTATTAGCTGAAAATAGAATCGGAAGAGTCATGGCTTATCATGGAGGCATGGATCAGGAACAGAGAATCCTCGTGCAACAACAATTTCTGAATGGTCAATTGGACATCGTGTGTGCAACAAGTGCATTCGGCATGGGGATAAATAAGGAAGATATACGGTTTGTAATTCATTATCATATGCCCATGCAATTAGAATCGTATCTTCAGGAAATTGGACGTGCTGGAAGAGATGGGCAGCCTAGTATTGCGATTCTTTTATATGCTCCTGGGGACGAGCTTCTCCCTTTGCAACTTGCTGAAGGTGAGATGCCTTCTGTACAACAGTTGGACTGGCTGTATTCATGCCTGGAAACAAGCCCTCAACAAAAGGACAATCATACGATCGAAGAGTTGAAACGACTTGGCGGTTTTACAGACGTGCAATGGAGGCTTACGGAAAGCTATCTATTTGTAACCGGGGATGACAAAACAATTAATGAGGCAAATTTGAATGAATTGAAAAAGCATGCAAGTGAACGATTAAAAATAAAAAAGGAAAGCATTGCAAATGTGAAAATGTGGGTTGTAGCCGGATCGTGCAGGAGACAGTTTATACTGAATTATTTTGAAGAATCGCACCTTCAAAAAGTTTCTCCTTGTTGCGATATTTGTGGAATTAACTTACATGAATATGAATCAACCGAGCTGCCTCAAGAAAATTTAATCAAGCAATACGGTTGGAAAGATTATTTGGAAAGTATCCTTATTGATAAGCGGGATGTGAAAGATGAAAAATAAATATAGCACATTGATAAAGGATCTGTCAGATAAAGAACTTCTTTTTCATCTGTATGCTACACAATTTGCGATTTTAGTGATATCAGTGATATTGGCCTTTCTGCTGTATGGCGATTTATCCTTTTTGCATCGTTTTAGTGTGATTAAGCCTTGGTATTTGCTCACGGGAATTGGAGCAGCCCTAATCGTTGTCATGATCGACATCATTTTGATGAGAGTGCTGCCGCATTCTTATTATGATGATGGGGGATTAAATGACAAAATATTCAGGGGGAGAAGCACTCAGAATATATTTTTCATTGCAGCACTCGTTGCTTTAAGCGAGGAAATATTGTTTCGTGGTGTCATTCAAACGAAGACAGGTTTGATCATTGCCAGTTTGTTATTTGCTGCGATTCATTTTCGGTATTTATTTAATCTGTTTTTATTTACAAATATTGTTTTGCTTAGTTTTTTCATAGGTTTTATGTATGAATGGTCGGGTAGCTTGTTTGTTACGTTTGTTATGCATTTTATCATTGACTTATTACTGGGTTTATATATAAAATTCAAGCGTCCGGTAAAAGAAGAACAGGAAGGGATATTACATGAATAAAGAAGATCCATATCGTGACCAAGCTGAGAGACTAAGGCAAAGGATCGATAAAATAAATGATTCAACTGAAAAAAAAGAAATACTCCCCCCTCGAGGAGACCTTCATCGGAACGTGAGGAAAAAAACGAAATGGAAGCTGAAGTTTCCAGTTATTCGCCTGCTTTTGATTACGTTTATCCTACTTTTGATTACAATATATAGTGCATATTCATACCTTGGTGGGAAAAAAATAGGCAATTCCAAGAAAAGTTCTGCTCAAACTTCTGGATATGAAACGGTAAACATTGATAATAGTAACACGGAAAAAAACGGGGCACAGAAAAATATTACATCTGATAAAAATGACAATCAAGAAGATAGTAGCAGTTTAAAGGATGTCTCATCGAAAAGCGATCTTGGTTCTGAGTTGACTAGTCTTTCATCAACAACTGAAACGACAGGACCTGATTCCGATAAAAATGGAAGTGTGGATGAAAAGAAGAATATCCGAAATGTCTCATCACCATCTCGTAATGAGGAAATGAAATTTACATTTCATACAGTCGGGCATCAAGAAACCCTTTATCATATAGCTATGACATATTATCACTCTTCATTAGGCGTAGAGTGGATAAAACAAGCCAATAATATTAAGCAAGATGGAATAAAAGAAGGACAAGTTCTTAAAATTCCTGTGAAAAAATAACCGATTTCGCAAATCGGTTATTTTTTTTCATATTAAAAAGGACAGGTTCATATATTTTAGAAGAATAGGGGGGCTGCTGTGGAAACGTCAATACTTAATCTCGACCATCGTACTGATCCGGCTACGAAGCAAATATTGCAAAATGTAGTAAAGCGAAAAGGGAAGTTTGATCGTTTTAAATTACGCCATCTTATAGTGGTTTGGGCAACACTAGCCGTAACATCGATTTATTTGATTTATTTATATTTAACAATTGGAAAGACATATTCGTATTCATTTGCAGCTATGTTTTCAGCCTTTGTTAAAAACCCCATCAATTTTTATTTACTAACATTGAGTGTAGGTTTATACGGGTTTATGAATTTACTTAAGGAAAAGAGAGAAAAGGCGGAAAAGGAATACCATGCCCTTAGATGTGAAATTGTCGACAGAAGCAAGGATTTATGGAAAAAGGAAGACGAATGGAAAAATCGTCATCTTGTTTTCGAAATGATGAAAAAAGAATATGATATCAACCTATTTCATGAAAACAAATAAGAAGCAGCCAATACGGCTGCTCAGGCTGTCAAAAAACATTCGACAGCCTTTTATTTTATTTAATTTCTTTATCAAAACACCGCATTAATATGTTCTGATATTATTAGAAATCTCCTCATTTAACAGGTCTGTTGATTTGCGCTCCAGGCGCTTCGCTTTCCGCGGGCGTGCCGGGGAGCTTCCTCGGCGCTTCGCTCCTGCGGGATCTCCCCTGACCCGTACTCCCGCAGGAGTC
>JAUZPT010000105.1 GCA_030705745.1 Bacillota bacterium
AGGGATTCCATTAATTCTATTTTTAAATCCTCATTTTTCAATCTTCTAAAAACCTTTTCCATTCCTTCTTCAATTTTTTCATGGAACCATTTTTCGCCTTTATACGGGTTCACATATTCCTCAGTGATGAGATTAATTCGTTCTTGCATTGATGTCGTCACATAAATATGAATACCTTTTACTTTTTTGTTCATTAATTCATCAGATTGTGATATCTTACCAATTCTCTTACTTTCTGCTTCCATGATAAAGTATGGGGAACCTTGAAGTTCCTGAAGTCGCTTGAACAATAGTGAATCAAAAGTCTTCTGATTGTTACCCTCACCTATTCCTATCGAACCGAATATGGAACCCCTGTGTCCGGCCATTCCCTCTAAATCTAAAACCGGATATCCTTGGTTGTTCAATATTTTTAATATTTCCGTTTTACCAACTCCGGTCATGCCATGAATGACAACAGCCTTTTCTGGAAGCATCGAGGGAATTTGCTGAAGAATGTATTGTCTGTATGCTTTATATCCGCCTGCCAGTCTTTTGGCTCTTATTCCCGAGAATTCCAAAAAAGTCATAACGGCTTGGCTGCGCATACCGCCACGCCAGCAATGAATAACCGGGATTTTCCCTTCAGACAGTTCCTTTATTTCTTTCAACAAACCAGGCAATTTAGGGGAAACTAATTCCATGGCTCTCCATTTCGCTGAAGCCTGTCCTTCATTTTTATAAATAATTCCTATAATGTGTCGCTCTTCGTCGGTAAATAGCGGAATATTTATTGAACCAGGGATTGATCCATCTTTATATTCAATTGGAGCCCGAACATCAATGATTACTGGATTTTCTGTATTAAAAAGGTCTTCAACTGTAATATCTCTCACGACTAATTAGCTCCTTAAAGCACGATTATGGTGTTCTTTCTTTTATTATTGTAAAAGAAGATTCCTTATTTGAAAACTTTCTGATAATGATAAGTAACGATTTTTTAGACGTTTAGGAGTAATACAACGATTATGAAGGATAATCAAAACATCATAAACATGATTTTTATCTTACTTTTATCGAAAAGGGGAACCGGTCAAGTTTTCGATAGACCGGCAAAAAAGTTTCCATTTAGGTGGGAATTTTTTCATTCCCTCACTTTTATAATTTGCACTTGTCGTTCGCAAACTTACAGACCAGTTCGTGCCATCAAGGATGATTCCTTGCTGAGAACGATAGGAAGGCTCCCAATCCCATACCTTCACTGAATAAAGCTGCTGTTTGAACAGAGCAATATCTCCAATAAATTCCCCTTTAACAGGGACCACTAGCCGATTATGGGTTCTTCTCTCCAATACGAAATAAACAAAATTTTTCCGTTGAAAATTAACCCAAACTTGATAAGCACAACCTTCGAATGTCTCGATATAAGCATTTAAAATCAAAGGAACTTTATTGGGTTGCAAACAGATCGCACCATTATTTATATGAAATATTTCGTTTTTTTTCATGATAATCGAATTAATTTCAGCAGAAAGAGTTTGGTTAGATGGGTTTGAAAATGGCATGTTGTTTAATTCTTCACAAATGGATGGAAGGGGTAGAGGTCCCTTTTCTTCTAAAATGGTAATTATTTTTTCATATAATCTCATTTTTCTTCCCCCAGCATCAAATGGCATGATCAAGGATGTATTTTTCTATTTCTCTCCAAGTATAGGAAATAATAATCATTATAGCAGTAACAAACGGCACGAAATATCCGAATTTTTACATAACTAATCTTTTACTAGTAGAATCAAAACAAAACCCACTCGTTAAGAGTGGATTTTCCATTTATCACATTATTTTATTCATTATTTGTATCGGTGTTATTAGTTCTTCAATTTGTGACAGATCATTATTTGCAAATAACTCAACAATTTTACTTCCAACAATGACACCATCGCAATAACTCGAAAATTGATCGACTTGATCACGGGTCGATATACCGAATCCTGCCAATACTGGGATAGGACTTATGTCTTTTACCATTTTAAGAAAGTCTGCGATCTCTGCTCCGTATCCATTTCTAGTGCCTGTGATTCCTTTTACAGTAACAGTGTATAAAAATCCTTTGCCTAGTTTGGCAATTCGTTCGATACGTTCTCGGGGTGTGGCCATTGTCACGAGCCGAATGAGTTCAATATCGGCCGTATCCAGCAAATGTGAGATCAATTCTTCTTCTTCAATTGGAAGATCTGGAATAATACAGCCATCTACCCCAGCATTGTTAATATCCTGAACGAACTTTTCTATTCCATAGGCAAATATTGGGTTCATATAAGTCATCAAAATTATGGGAATCGAAATTTCGTCTCGGAACTTTTCCAATTCCTTGATAACCTTTGATAGAGTCGTACCATTTTCCAATGACCTGATACCTGCTTGCTGAATTGTCGGTCCGTCTGCAACCGGATCAGAAAACGGAATGCCTATCTCAATTGCCGTCGCCCCGAATTTTTCAAGAAGCAGTATTCTCTCATTTAGAACTTCTATCCCGCCATCACCTGCCATAATATACGGAACAAAAGCCTTTAAGCCACTAATTTTCAGCTCATTTAATTTTTTTTCAAGTCGGTTCATGGTCTATTCAGCTCCCTTCAATTTGTTTCTGACAGTGTCAACATCCTTATCGCCACGTCCCGATAAACACACGATAATATTTTCCGTTTCATTCATTTGTGTAGCTAGTTGTATCGCGTAAGCAACAGCATGGGCACTTTCAAGTGCAGGAATGATGCCTTCAAGCTTGGCTAGTAACTGGAAGGCATCCAGCGCTTCACCATCTGTAATGGAACGATAATTTACTCGACCGATATCCTTTAAATAACTATGTTCTGGTCCTACTCCGGGATAATCAAGTCCGGCGGAGATGGAATGTGCCTCCTGTATTTGCCCGTCTTCATTCTGAAGCAGGTACATCAACGATCCATGAAGTATTCCTGGTTTTCCCTTCGTCAATGATGCTGCATGGCATGGAGTTTGGACTCCCTCTCCTGCAGCTTCCACTCCAAACAATTTCACCTCTTCATTTTCAACGAACGGATAAAACATGCCCATCGCATTGCTGCCGCCACCGATGCAGGCGACGATCGCTTCAGGGAGTTTTCCTTCCGCTTGAAGAAATTGTTCCTTTGTTTCTTTGCCGATAATGCTTTGAAAATCCCTGACCATCATCGGGAAAGGATGCGGTCCCATTACCGAACCGAGGAGATAATGTGTGTCATCGACATTCGCAACCCAGTACCGAAGCGCCTCATTAACAGCATCCTTAAGGGTTGCACTACCTGAATTAACACCAACAACTTTGGCTCCCAGAAGTTCCATGCGAAAGACGTTTAATGCTTGCCTTTTTATATCCTCTTCACCCATAAAAACGATGCAATCGAGATTCAATAAAGCACAAACGGTCGCAGTTGCCACACCATGCTGTCCCGCTCCCGTTTCAGCAACGATCTTTCTTTTTCCCATTCTCACCGCAAGCAGTGCCTGGCCAATTGTGTTGTTAATCTTATGGGCACCAGTATGATTCAAATCTTCCCTTTTGAGAAAAATTTTTGCTCCACCTGAATGCCTCGTTAGATTTTCAGCTAAAAACAAAGGGGTCTCTCTGCCAACATACTCTTTTAGCAATCTCTGAATCTCTGCCTGGAATTCAGGTTCCCTTTTCGCTTCACTGTATGCTTCCTCTAGTTCCAATACTGCCTGCATCAGTGTTTCCGGAATATATCTTCCTCCAAACATTCCAAAATGCCCTTTCTCGTCCGGCAAATTATATGTTTTCATCTTATATCTCTCCTTTTGCTGTATTTATAAATGATTTTATTTTTTTCACATCTTTCCTACCGGAAGTCTCTACCCCGCTACTCACATCAACCATATATGGTTTTATTTTTCGAATTGCATCCACTACATTCCCTTCATGTAAGCCACCTGCAAGGATAATCTGTTTCCCAGCTAATTCCTCCACTCTTACAGTATCCCATTCAAAGGAGACCCCATTTCCCCCGCTATATTTTCCTTTTGGCCCATCTAGAAGGATGAACGCTCCTGGAAAGGAATCAATCTCCTTTAAATCTTCTCCTTTTTGTATACTTATCGCTTTGTACATTGGCATAGAAAGGCTTTTGCAAAACGCGGGTAGTTCATCGCCATGAAGCTGCACATGGGTCAATCCAGCCACAGAAACGATTTTTTCAATCTCCTCTTTTGATTCATTGACAAAGACGCCAACCTTCATGATCCCTTCCGGTAATCCTTCAATAATTTCCTTAGCCTTCTCTGCAGTGATTTGTCTACTGCTTTTAGCAAAAACAAATCCGATGGCATCTGCTCCGTTTTCTACTGCTGCTATCGCAGATTCCAATTCGGTGATACCGCAAATCTTTACTTTCATCCCTACATCTCCCTTAGTAGCGGAATTTTAAAATCAGCTATACTTTTTTGGATATTCGCGCTCGTCATTAGTGCTTCTCCGACCAATATTCCATCTGCACCAACATCTCTCACTCTTTTGGCATCACTACTTGTGAAAATCCCGCTTTCACTGATTAAATATGCTCCAAACGATTTAACCATAGGACCTAACTCTAATGTAAAATCTAAAGATACATTAAACGTTTTTAAATCCCGATTATTAACTCCGATAAGCCTGGATCCCGCTTTAAAAGCTTTATCAAGATCTTCAAGATTATGAACCTCCACCAATACTTCGACGCCAAGCTGTGTAGCATGATGATGTAGCTCGGATAATTGCGAGGCATCTAGGGCAGCTGCTATAAGAAGGATGATGTCTGCACCACTCGCAGAAGCCATTTCAATTTGAACACGATCGATAATAAAGTCTTTGCAAAGAATAGGAAGTCCCACATTCTCTCTAATTATTTTTAAATCATCAAATGATCCTTTAAAAAAAGTATTGTCCGTTAATACAGAAAGTGCTGACGCTCCGCTCGTTTCATACAATTTAGCTTGTTCTACGGGGTCAATATTCGCATTAATGATTCCTTTTGAAGGGGAAGCACGTTTAAACTCTGCGATGACGCATATTTCTTCAGCAACTTGAAGTTTTTGGATAAAAGACCTTTTTTCTAAAGAATTTGTCTGAAAGGTTTTGTGAATTTCCTTTAATCTTGAAATCTCTTGTTTTTTTTCACTTATGATTCGAGTTAAAATATTTTCCACTTAAATCGCCTCTCTTTTTCCCAATAGTGACTTCTCAACAAGCTTTCTCAGTTTTTCGAGCGCAGCTCCTGAATCGATGCTTTCTTCGGCAGCCATAATCCCAGCTTCAATTGTTGATGCCTTTTCAGCTGTAAAAATGCCAATGCCCGCATTGAGTAACACCGTATCCCGATAAGCCCCTTTTTCTCCTGTTAAAACAGCAAGTAAAATCTCGGCATTCGTACGTGCATCTCCGCCTTTAATCAAACTGTTATCATATTGTGGAAGTCCGATTTCCTCTGGAGAAAATGTACGGTTGGTGATTACTCCACCGTCTAACAAGGAAATATGGTTTTCTCCCTGAAGTGAAGCCTCATCCATGAATCCGGCTCCGCTAATGACGGCTGCCCGTTTTCGTCCTAGGGAGCGCAACACATCCGCAAACAATGGCAATAAATCTCGTCGATACACTCCAAGCAATTGATAGTCTAGATCAACCGGATTGATTAATGGCCCAATTAAGTTAAAGATGGTTGGTATCTTTAGGTGTTTTCTGACTGTCATTATTTTTTTCAATTTTGTATGGACATGAGGTGCGAATAAAAAGGTGATCCCAATATCACGCAAATTTTCTTCTGACTGTTCCGTTGAGAAGTCAAGTCTCACCCCTAAATGCTCGAGGACATCGGCACTTCCTGTTTTACTCGAAACACTTCTATTCCCATGCTTTGCTACGGGAATTCCAGCCCCAGCAATTACAAATGCGGAAGTGGTACTGATATTAAAGCTTGATGACCCGTCTCCTCCTGTACCGCAATTATCGATAACTCTCTGAAAATCACTAGAAAATGACAGAGTATTTTCCTTTAATGCTTTCACAATCCCGGCAATTTCCTCGGCTGTTTCCCCTTTCGCCTTTAGCCCCATCAGAAAAGCAGCAATTTCGCTTTCCGACACCTCGTCGAAAAGTACGTGACTAAATGCTTCTTTCATCTCTTGTTCTGAAAAAGATTTCCGTTCAGACAACTGGAGTAAATAATTTTTCATTTTGCTTCGCCCTTTCTATCTCAATTAAAAAATTTTCGATCATTTGTTTACCAAGTGGTGTACCAATTGATTCAGGATGAAACTGAAGCCCGTATACCGGATAGTTTTTATGTTGAATGGCCATCACTTCCTGATCATCGATTGCGACAGCAATACATTCGATCTCAGAAGGCAGACTAGCCTTTTCAATTGAAAGTGAATGATAGCGCATCACCTCAATTGGGGAAGTTAACTCTGCGAACAAATCAATGCCGTTATGTGTAATAAATGATGTTTTCCCATGTTTTATTGTGTTAGCTCTTATTACCTTTCCTCCAAAAGCCTGGCCAATTGCCTGATGTCCGAGGCAAATTCCAAGAATAGGTATCGTTTGATAAAATGTTTGGATCGCTTTAATACAAATACCAGCATCTTCTGGTCTTCCCGGACCTGGGGAAAAAATGATCGCCTTGGGATTTAATTGACCGATTTTTTCAATGTCAAGCTCGTTATTGCGGGCAACGTTCACTTCCTCCCCCAATTCTCCCAAGTATTGATACAGGTTATAGGTAAATGAGTCAAAATTATCAATTAGCAAAATCATTTTTTACCCTCCAAAAAAGATTTCAATTTATTCAGTGTTTCCTCATATTCTGTTTCGGGATTGGAATCATGGACGATTCCTGCTCCTGCCTGAATATAAGCAAATCCTTCTTTTATAATCATCGTTCGAATAGCAAGAGCAAAATCCATGTTCCCATTTGCAGATAAATAACCGACTGCACCTGAGTAAAGGCCTCTTCTGCTTATCTCCAACTCGTTAATGATTTCCATTGCTCTGACCTTTGGTGCTCCAGATACCGTACCAGCCGGTAGACAGGCGGCAAGGGCATCCAATCCTTTTTTATCGTTTTTAAGAATTCCATTCACTTCCGAAACTAAATGCATAACATGTCGATATTTTTCAACATCCATATATTTCTTGACACTCACTGTTCCAAATTCACATACACGGCCCAGGTCATTGCGACCTAGATCAACGAGCATTCGATGCTCAGCCAATTCTTTTTCATCGCTCATTAATTCCTCTTCAAACATTTGGTCTTCAACACTGTCTCGTCCCCGTTTTTTAGTGCCCGCAATCGGGTTGACAGTAACATGATTTCCAAATGCCTTTACAAGACTTTCAGGTGAAGAACCAACAACTGAATATTCCTCAAAATCTATAAAGAACATATACGGGGTAGGATTTACTGATCGATGTTTACGATATAGTGAAAGAGGCGAGCCATGGAATTCAGCCTTCATTCTTTGTGAGAGCACTACTTGAAAAATATCTCCGCATTCAATGTGCTCCTTTGCTTTCTCCACATTTTTGATGAATTCGTCTTGAGTAATCTCAGACCTAAAATTTCCAATTTGATACGAATCTAAGTCTTCATGATAATCAGGTTGTTTTAGTTCCTTAATGATGTTTTCAATCTTCCGTTTTATCGATTCCTCGCTAGTGTCTTTTAGTAATCGATATCGATTACCTGTAATGATGACCTTCTCTTCACTATGGTCAAAAATGATCACGACTTCATAAAACATTAAATGGACATCAGGCATGCCTATTTCGTTATCTATTTCTTTACCAATTCTTTCAAATTGGCGAACAATGTCGTATCCAATGAAGCCTACCGCGCCACCAGGAAACGGGAAGTGAGCATCATACGCATCCCCGGCAGGCATTAATTTTTTCATTACATCAATCGGGTTTCCATGCTCAATCCTTTTTTTTCCGTTGCGTTCAATAATTTCATTTCTTGTTCCGTAGGAAATTAGCTCAAATGCCGGGTCAGACCCTATAAACGAATATCTTCCTTCGTCATTGTGTTTTAGTGAACTTTCTAGCAAGAATTTTTTGGGTCCTTTTAGTTTTTGTAAAATCGCTATTGGCGTAAACGTGTCTCCTCTTAACTCTTCGCACATATATCCATTACTGTTTTTAAAATTAACATTCATGTTCAAATCTCCTTTTCAGAATATAAAAAAGCCCCCTATACGCAGGAAGAAATCATGCGTATAGAGGGCGATTAGTAGACCGCGGTGCCACCTCCATTGAAACAAGCAAAGCCTGTTTCCTCTTTCGGATACGGGACAAATTCGTCCGATACCCTATCCTTTTAACGGTGGAATTCCGGGCTACCCTACTAACTGTTCAAGCAGCCTCTTGCAAGCCCATTCGACAATTTCATTCATACCGGGCTCTCAGCTCCCCCGACTCTCTGAAAAGAATAAAAATTGCTTACTCCTCTTGCTCAACGATTTATTTATTTAATTGTATTTTTGTGATTTCCCTATAAGTCAATTTACAACCCTTTTAAAAATACAAAAAGGCCCCCTGTCCAAAAAGGACGGGAGACCCG
>JAUZPT010000106.1 GCA_030705745.1 Bacillota bacterium
ACCAATTTTCCGACTCCATGAACCCACGTTTTAAGTTCAAATACCCACTAATGATGGCTCTCCGTCCCTCATATTAAAAGCCAGGCGATAGCCTGGCTCAGGTAATTTGCTCTTTTTCATTTTTAAAAGCCGAGCACCAGCCCGGCTTTTAAAAGTTGAGTTTTATTTCTTTGCAGTGATGGTTGCGAGCATGTTTTCTGCTGACGAGATTTGCACGCCTTTGTAGTAGTATGTGACGATGTCCTGGTAGGTCTTGCCTTCGGAGGCCATGCCGTTGGCGCCGTATTGGCTCATGCCGACTCCGTGGCCGTAGCCTTTCGTCACAATGAGGATGTGGTCGCCCATGCGTTCCCATGTGAAATCGGAGGATTTGAGGTCGAGCTCGTCACGGATTTCTTTGCCTGTGAGGACGTGACCGTTGAAATCTACTTTACCGACACGCCGGCCGGCTGTGCGATTGACAATCCTGCCGATGCTGCTGCCATTTTTCAGCTTTATGCCCAGCTTATGTTCAAAGTCTGTGACTGTAAGTATTTTTTGACTTTTAAATTTCGGTGAGTTTTTATCCCATGGGCTTTTGACGCTTCTTAAATAAGGGAAAGCGTTGGGCCAATAATCTTCCGAATTTTCCGTGTAACCATTGCTTGTGGAAAAGAACGTGGCCGTTATTGCTTGATTGTGATACGTCAAAATTTGGCCGCTGGTGGATCGTACTGCATCAACAATTTTCTGCTTTTTCCAGTTGTAATCGGCTCCCCAAATTCGCTTTAGCTCATCATCACTTTTATACACTTGATGGTATATCGTATCGGTCACTTCTGCCCCTTTTGGCAGACCTCGAGAATCATCTTTGGTTAATAATCTTTTTACGATATACGTCCTGGCCGTTAATGCCTGGGCCTTGAGTGCTTCTTCCTCAAATTCAGCGGGCATTTCAGCGGCCACCACGCCGACCAGATAATCCTCAAGAGGAATTTTTTCGACTTTGGACTTGGCTAAGCGATAGACTGCCACTTCAACTCCAGAATCTGCATTCGTTGTTGTCACTGCGGGTACGCTATTCTTTGGCTCAAACGATGGATCCAATCCCTTTTTTTCTCCCTTAAAGGGCATAACCATCAGTGCTGGGACGACTAAGGTTACTGCAATCAAGATCGCAGCTAGTGCAAATAGTAGTTTGAATGGTTTCATGAAGTATACCCCCATAGGAAAAGTAAACGGTCGTTCGTAACCGTCTCCTTTTATACATATGGGGGTGGACAAGCGTTTATTACAACAACTCATTTATTTCGGGCATCAAGTGAAAGGTATATGACCAGCAAACATGTCGCTATTATGATTTTACCAAGAATAAAACGGGTATATTATGAACTTATGATCTTACCAAGTGTAAAATTTCATCGGAAATTTTGTAGATATCGCTTTTTTTATGTCGCTCATTCAAAAGTAAAACGATGGACGTTTTATCTTTAAAATATAAATGTAAGGATTCCCAGCCTCCAAGCACCCCGCGGCTTGAAATGACCGAGCCATTATTGTAGAGGCCGAGTCCATAATGGGAGCTGGAAAGTGGTTTCTCAATTTCCTCAAGGCTCTTCATGGACACAAGATCGCCCTTCATCAAGGTTTGATCATAAAGACTCAAATCATGGGCAGTTGTATAAATGTCGCCGCAACCGTACAACATATATGGATTGGAGATTCCTAATGGATACATACGGACGGGATCCAGGATGTAACCGGTGGAAGTGTACAGCTTCGGATATTGACGGGTAATAAAGCCTGAATGCTTCATTCCAGCTTTATTAAAAATATTTTTCTGAATATAATCATGCAAAGATGTTCCAGTAACTTTTTCCAAAATATATCCTAATATCATGTAATTTGCATCTTTATAATCCCATTGTGTTCCAGGTTGAAACAGTAATGGCCTTTTTTCTATTTCTTTCACCAAAGCTTCAGGTGTTGTATCGCCCTTATGCCATTTCGGTTTCTGGATACCGGAACGGTGGGACAAGAGATATATGAGCTTTATTTTGTTTCCGTTTGGAAAGTCGGGAATGTATTTTGACAAAGGGTCATTGATATTCAATTTCCCCTTTTCCTGTAGCTGCATCACGCTTGTAGCGACAAAAGTCTTCGTGATGGAGGCGATAGGATATGTTGTTTGGGCTTGGTTGAATATTTTTTTCTCAATGCTGGAATAGCCGAACCCTTCGTCCAAAATCGTTTTTTTATCTCGGATGACTACAACGCTGCCGTTTACTTTATTAGAAAGTAAATACTTCTTTATTTTATCTTGTAAACTATTAGAAATTTTACTGGAAGATAAAAGCTTTTTGGACAGACCAGCAGAATTTGGTTCAACGATATGCGATTTGCTTATTTTATTTGTTGGAACAGTGTTTTTTAGGAGCACTTCTTTTGCTTCCTCTTTAGTAAAAGGCACAGAGAATTGGCACCCGGTTAATGAACTCGTTAAAATAGCCGCCAAAAAAAAGATACCTGCTTTTTTTAGTTTCATATGCGCACACAGCTTTCTA
Source organism: Bacillota bacterium (assembly GCA_030705745.1). Lineage (GTDB taxonomy): Bacteria > Bacillota > Bacilli > Bacillales > Cytobacillaceae > Neobacillus_A. The sequence continues at coordinate 2,544 of JAUZPT010000106.1, forward strand.
TTTAGGATAAAAATAAAGACAAGTTGTTAACGCAAATATATTCCTTGTAGGCGATAAAAGCAACTACCAATTTGCTCATTTACGAAAAAAAATAAATACAAAAAAACCGAAGAGCATGTATCTGTCAGACATCTGACAGCCTCATTCTTCGGCATGTGTTCAATTAATATAATTAGGCATTCAAATCCGCAACATACGAATCATTTTGGACAAAGATTTCTTCTTCTTCCTTGACACGTTCAACGTCTGCGCCAAGAGCAGCCAATTTCTTGTGGAAATCAACATAGCCACGATCCAAATGTTTGAGTTCAGTGACGCGGGTAATGCCTTCAGCTACCAATCCGGTTAGTATAAGTGCGGCTGCAGCTCGCAAATCAGTTGCTGCGACTTCTGCACCTTGCAGGTTGGAGGATCCGTTCATGATAACAGAGCGGCCTTCAATTTTGATATCGGCATTCATACGGCGGAATTCTTCGACGTGCATGAAACGATTTTCAAAAACAGTTTCGGTGATCATGCTCGTGCCTTCTGCTCGAAGCAATAACGCCATCATTTGTGATTGCATATCGGTCGGGAATCCTGGATGAGGCATCGTCTTAATGTCGACTGCTTTCAGCTTTTCAGGTCCGATGACACGGATGCCATCGACTTCTTCCTTGATTGTGACGCCCATTTCTTCCATTTTCGCAATTAAGGAAGATAGATGTTCAGGAACTGCGCCTTGAACGAGGACGTTTCCGCCAGTCAGGGCAGCGGCAACCATGAAAGTACCGGCTTCAACACGGTCAGGAATGATCGCATGTTCTGTGCCAAATAATACTTTTACCCCTTCAATTCGAAGGGTAGCGGTTCCTGCTCCTTTGACCTTTGCTCCCATTTTATTCAGGAAGTTGGCAAGGTCAACAATTTCAGGTTCTTTTGCCACGTTTTCAATGATGGTTGTACCTTCAGCGAGAGCAGCAGCCATCATAAGGTTTTCCGTTGCTCCAACGCTCGGGAAGTCGAGATAGATTTTCGCACCTTTTAAACGGCCGTCGACTTCGGCTTCGATAAAGCCGTTACCGACTTTCACTTTTGCACCCATGGCTTCAAAGCCTTTAAGATGCTGGTCGATTGGACGGGATCCAATTGCACATCCACCTGGCAATGCAACACGTGCACGGCCATTGCGGGCCAATAAAGACCCCATTACAAGAACTGAAGCGCGCATTTTGCGAACATATTCAAACGGTGCTTCTTCTTTTAACTCTCTGGATGCATCAACTACAACTGTATTATTTTCAAACACCACTTCAGCGTTTAGGTTGCGTAATACTTCATTGATTGTGTATACATCGGAGAGAGTTGGCACATCACGAATAATACATTTTCCATCACTTGCTAATAATGTTGCAGCGATAACAGGCAGGACGGAGTTTTTTGCACCTTCAACTTTTACCGTACCATATAGCCTTTGTCCGCCGCGGACGATGATCTTTTCCAAGAGTATTCCCCTCCGCGTCCAATTTCTCTATATTAATATTCAATCGTTATGATTGGTGTGCCAACTACGATGGTAGTTCGACCGCCCAATCGTTCTGACCGTACTGCGACTTGTAAATTCATGCTTCCTTTTTTGCTCGTAAGCGACTCGGTGAACATTGGCGAATACGCCGTAACGGACATAAATGTGTCTTCTTTTAACGCTTCAATTTCTTTTGCATTAAAATCGGACAGAACATTATTTACTGAATTAGGTAAAGCCTTAAACATCTTATCACCGACAATGCCTTTTATACAAGAGAAAATTGTTGGTTTCCCCCGAAATATGTCGGTTAGTCTATCACCAAATTGTTTATGTGTGAAAAAAGACTCAGCTGTTTTATTCCACGTAGTGCCACTGACTCTATACACAATATACGCATCTGGTTTTTGATTTGTGCGGGTCGCCATTAACTGTATTGTTTCCTGACGATTTTCATCGGTTGGGGAAACTGCGGTGACTTCCCATTTCTGGCGGGTGGATGTATCTGACCATTTCCATTCCGGAAACTTTTGTTTAAGGTCGTCCGCATAGTTTTTCAGTTCTTTTTGGTTTTTCAAGTTTTCCAAATGTTCCCTCGCATGTAATGTCCATTCTCCGAGCATAATATTCTCGCTTTGCAAAACAGAAGCCAACTTAAGTAAGTCAAGCCTTCCTTCGGCTACAGTGGTTGTATTCCCGGATTGAAACATAATAAAACCAACGATGGCAATAATTGATAAAAAAAACTTTGCAAAATCTATTTTCTGTTTCATATAATCCTCTCCCTTACTACCATTGTTACCAGGCAGCAGAAGAGCATACTTGGGAATTATCGTCACTTTTTGACAGCGAAGAATTCCCATGTCGTTTTGATGGGTATTATGGAATAAAACAGTGATATTTCCAGAAAGTACACTTATTGCTATGTATTTTTTTAATAAATACAAAGGTGAAAAGAGACCGATTCTGGTTACCAACTATGTGAATTTTTCCACATAGAAAATGAGATCAATTCTGCTTCCAATTATGAAGAACTTTCTAACACAGAAAATATTACCGAATATTGTCGAAAATGAAAATATGCATGAAGACCTAGATTGTAAATAAATTACTTCAGTAAATACGGAAGCTGCCTTGACCATTGAAGATAATCGAGGAAAAAATGGCTGACGGATGAACCTAGTACGATGGCTAATAAGATATATAATACTCTTGCCTGAACTACATGGTTGGCACGAAGTAGCTTCTCCATTCGGATTGCCTGGAGAGCCCACCATGAAAGTGCAATGAAAACAAGATGTGTAATAATTCCCAGCAATGCTTGCTGCCCTATATCGGTCATCATATATTGAACGCCTCCTTTTAAACCAAATTCTATTTTAGCACACAGGCGATAAAATGCTTAATAACATTCCGCCAATTTTTGGTTTTTTTTCAAAAAAGATAAGTCTTTGGCCCCATTGTGACACAAAGAAAAAGAAGAAGAGGACATTGCCTCTTCTTCTGCGATCAATTACCCCTTTGAAATTCCATGAAGCTTGGCGATTCTCTGCTCTGGATCCGCTTTACGCATCCCCCAGCGGTTCCAGGATTACTGCAAGAAATCCTGGAATTCGTTCGTGTGATTATGCAAATAGTTCAATGCTGTATTTGGCATGATGCCAAGGATGATTGTTGCTGCGACACAAATGACCAGGACGATTAAAATAGTGCCTGGAATCTTAATTTTCGTTTCATTTTTCGCAGGGCGGAAAAACATTTGCGTCAAAATACCAAAATAATAGAAGTACGAAACGACGGTTGTCGCGATCATGATTGAAGCGACGATATAGTGTGTATTTTTACTTACAAATGCATCGATAAAGATGTTTAATTTTCCAATGAAACCAGCAGTACCTGGAAAACCTGCCAAAGAAAGAATGAAAATCGCCATGACTACTGCAAGTACTGGCGAACGCTTGTAAAGTCCCGCAAAGCCGCTGATTTCCTCCGTACCTTCTTTTTCAGACATCATCTGGATGACCGCAAATGCGCCAAGATTCATAAATAAATAGGCAACCAGATAATACCAGATTGCATCGAACATGATAATGCTCAGTGATGCAAATGCTACTAGAATATAACCGGCATGCGCGATGCTGGAGTACGCAAACATCCGTTTAATGTTTGTTTGCCTAAGGGCAATGACGTTCCCGATGACCATCGTTACTCCAGCGATGACAATTAAGTAATCTTGCATATGCAATAATATTGGCATTGTGCCAGCACCTTTTGATGGCGTTACGCCAAAAACAGATAGAAGCACACGGATGATCAACACAAATCCAGCTGTTTTCGAAACAACGCTTAGAAATGCGGTAACTGGTGTTGGAGCTCCCTGGTACACATCCGGAGCCCACATATGGAATGGGGCTATCGCCACTTTAAATGACAAACCGACCAATATCATAAGGAACGAAAGGCCAAGCAGATAGGCATGCTGAGGATCTGCAAGCCCTGATAGCTGATCTGTTATTCCCTTTAAATTAGTTGTGCCTGTTAAGCCATACACATAGCTCATACCAAACAGCGTGATGGCAGTCGATATACCGCCATTAATTACATACTTCATGGCCGATTCATTTGATTGAAGATGGTTCTTTCGAATGCCAGCCAAAATATAAGATGAAATCGACAATAATTCAAGGCCGACAAACAATGTGATCAAATCTCCGCTTGATGACATCATCATCGCACCTAGAAGTGCTGTTAAAAACAGATAGAAAAATTCGCCTCTTGCTTCCTTTAGGCCTTCTTTCGGTTCATAGCTGATGGCCAACAGCATAACGAGCGCCGAGCCGCCAAGCAAAATGAACTTAAAGGCTTTTGCGAATGCATCTAGACGGAATGTATCATCCAAAATCGATGCAACCGGAGTATCGACCATGCCTGCCAGAGAAGCGATAGCTGCAAGAATGGCAGCAAAGCTGATCCAGCCGAATATTTTGCGATCCATTTTATTAGGCATAAACAAATCCAGCACGGAAAGCAGTGCCGCAACACCCAGGATGATGAACTCCGGTGCCATGATACCCCAATGTAGTGATTGCAATGTTTCAAGATCCATCCTTCATCAACCCCCTAACCCGAGCATAATCGTTTCGAGTGTGCCATGCAGCGGTACACTGAGAACACTCGGGTAAACGCCAATTAAAACGATTAAAATCATTAATGTCAGAACCGGTATAAACTCGGCTCCACGCAAGTCTGTAATTCCTGTAAATTCTCGATGCGCTTTTCCAAACGTCATGCCAAGAACGGCACGCAACAGATAGGCGGCAGTCATGATGATTCCGATCGTTCCGACTGCAGCAAGTACTGGCATTTCCTTGAATAACCCAAGGAAGGCCATAAATTCACTGACAAAGCCTGACATCCCCGGAAGCCCAAGTGAGGCCATCGCACCTGCGAGTAAAAATCCTGCTGTTAGCGGCATACCTTTCGCCATTCCACCCATATTGTCAATCAGTGAAGTATCAACCCTCTCGGTAAAGACACCGACTAGGAAGAACAATAGCGCAGAAATTAATCCGTGCGACACAACCTGGAAGATGGCGCCCTGGATACCTGCTTCGTTCATCGCAGCAAGACCAATCAGCACGATTCCCATATGGGAAATGGACGAATACGCAAGCACCATTTTGAAATCCTTTTGAATGAATGCGAGAAAAGCGCCAAACAGAAGGTTAATGACTCCAAGCACGGCAAGCCATACAGCAAGCTGTTTGAATTGCTCTGGAAAAATGCCCATCCCGAAGCGGATTAAACCGAAGGCACCGATTTTCAAAAGGATACCGGAGTGGATCATGACGATCGACGGCGGTGCCTGAACGTGTACCTTAAGCATCCAACTGTGTAATGGGAAAATCGGCAATTTTACCCCGAAAGCCACTAACAGCGCGATCAGCAGAGCCAGTTTGGCAGAGCCTGAAAGCGGTCCTGCTGGATCTTTCATAATTTGCGACAACGCATCAATATTCGATGTTCCTGTTTTAGCGAACAAAATCATGATGACAATTAACAATATCGCGGATCCGAGCCCGTTATAAATTAAGAAGCTGAAAGCCGCTTTTTCTTTTTCAAAATAACCCCATTTTCCAATTAGGAAGAACATCGGAACAAGTGTGACTTCAAAAAAGATAAAGAACAATATTAGGTTTTGAGCGGTAAATACGCCCAACATTCCTGTTTCCAAAAGAAGGAACAGCATGAAATAACCTTTCCATTCTTTTTTAATATGAATGGAAGCAATTGCCGCAAGTGCCGCAATAATGGACGTTAAGACCACCATGATCAATGAGAAGCCGTTGAGCCCGAGTTCATATTCGACCGTAAAAAACTGTTTTGTGCTAATAAATTGAATCCACTTGGAAGTGACCGAAAAATTAGCAAGATTCTTGCCTGCAAGGTAATGAAAATAGCATGCAAGCGATAGCAGGAGTGCAGGAACAGTGGCAAGGAAGCCCACTAGTTTGATTTGCTTTTCCTGTGTGTTTTTCATAAAAGCCAAAACGGCGATACCTAGTA
>JAUZPT010000107.1 GCA_030705745.1 Bacillota bacterium
GTATTTGGAACAAGGCCAAATAAGGCAGCAACTATCGAGAAAAGGCCTGAAATGATAAACGAATTTTTAAATTCCTTTTTCCCAATTTCTTTCCCGTACAGGCCTTCAGAAGCTTTAACAGCTGCGATATTGTTTGTTAAATTCAATAATCCGGTGATAAAGGAAGTGATTACGATGCCAACTTCAAAATTTGGTTTACCCCATGGAAAGAAAGTAAACTTCATGACACCGGCAGGAACCGCTTGACCGGAAGATGGAAATAGAAAGATGAAGAAACCCCAGCCAATGATAATTCCAATAAGAACAGCAAAATTGCTAAGCAGCCCTTTTCCCTTCACGCTGATGATGCTTGTCACTATGACCAAAGCGATGGAAAAAAGGCTGACCGGAAGATCCAAATGACCTTCAGGTGTTAATTTCAGCATGCCTTTAAAGAAAATAAGGATGAGCTGGAAGGCCAGCAGAAATAAATAAACGGACATTACAATAGGAGTAAAAAGCTTTTGAAGCAAAGGTATTAAATTTAACGCTCCAACAACAACGGCTACAATTCCAGCTAAAAGAATCCCGGTCGTAACGGCACCTCCGAGCGTGGTATAGCTCATCCCTGAAGCGGAGGCAGAGGAACATAAACTAAGTATCAGCCCCCACCAAAGTCCGGAGTGACCTTCCATTAACGAAAAGCGATGTCCAAGTGTTGCCTGGATGGTACACACAATTCCGATGAAAATAAACGATAGCCTAAGTGTTGTAGCAATTTCTGTAGGCGATAGATGAAAAGCGCTGCCTACAGAAAGAGGCACCACTAGGGTATTTGCAAATATAAAGAACAACCATTGCACAGAGGCAAGAGTTAGTGTAGATGATGATAATTTCTGCATGTTTTATATCCTTTCGTATTCACATGGTGTATGGGCTCTTATTGTATTTATTTGGTTGTTTGTGTGAGCCACAAGCTTATACTTTACAAGAAATGAGAGAAAAAAAGAAGATTTTTTACAGTATTAATTTAGTGGTAAATTAAAGGAATAATAAATTCCGCTATGAGTCCTTTAATTTTATTCGAAAAACTGTTCCATCTTTGAGAAAAATAAAAACCTCATTGAGTTTTCAATGAGGGACATCAATCTTCATCCTTAATATCTGGATCCTCGGGGAGAGGTTCACTTCGGATTTCAGCTACAAGTTTTTTGTATTTTTCCATCTGTTCAAAATGGTTATTGAATTGCTCTTTGTAGATTAAGTACTGTTCACCGTCATGGATTGCACGGATTTTTTTCTGCCGAATCATGTTTTCAACATAGGATTCAGGCATCGATAAATAGTCTGCTGTTTCTTTAACGGACAGATACATATCATTCACCTCAACAAATAATATACAGGATTTTTCCGTTTGAAGGAATGGAAAGATACAAAAATTCAAGGTGAAGAGAAAAAGAAGATCATGAATATATCCGCTTTGGGGCTGTTTATTAATTTTTATTATGGATCGAACTGGAGGCTTAATAGCAATTGTATCGTGTTATAATAAACCGAATGGGTATCTATAGTAGGAATTAATATGCTTTAAACCCTATTGCGTAGTTCTGAGAGAAATTTGACCAATAATGAGGGATAAAGACTTAATGAAAGAGACTAACATTGAAATGCAAACCATCGATTCAAAATATATACAGCAGCATTTAGCTAATGAACGCACTTATTTAGCATGGGTTCGAACATGTATCACGATTATTGGGGTAGGATTTTTAATAACGAATCTCCATTTTACAACTCTTGCCAACAAAATTATTATTGGGGATTTTTTAGCCAAAATCATTGGATTAGGTTCTATTTTTGTTGGAATTATTTCTCTTGTTTTGACCACCATCAGTTATTTCACTAAGGGAAATGATATTAATCAGCAGACCTTTAAATATTCGAAACTACTGGTAATTTTCTTATCAATATCCCTTATTCTTATTTTCTTTGTGTTTACAGCTTATTATTTGTTTGTTTGGGGATTAATCGGAAAGTAAAAACGATAATGGAACGAAAACCTGAATTCATTCTGAATTCAGGTTTTTTTTTGATAACTAGTGCTGCAAATACACCTAAATATTTTTAACGTATTTTACTAGATTTAATCGTATGATTTTAATTGACAATATACCCTAATGGGTATAGTATTGGTTTTGTACTCGACGAAAAATAATTCAAAAGGTGAGGAATATGATTTACATTTTAATTCCCTTTGCACTTATAGTATTTTCACTTTATAAAAGGTATGTACCGATAAAAAATATACCAAATGTAAAACTTGATGACTGCCATCAGGATAAAAGTATTGTCCTGTTAGATATAAGAGACTACAACGTTGCCTATAAGAATCAAGTGAAGGGTGCTATAAATTTACCATTTCCCTATTTAACAAGAAATTTAAACGAATTGCCACAAAAGTCGATTCATTTGGTTGTTTCAAACCATTTGGAAAAAAATTTGGGTATCCGATTATTAAATAAAAAGGGTTATCAAGTTATTGGTTTTTCTTTTTTAGCATAATGTTCATATTTTTTAATTTTAAATATACCCTTATGGGTAATAGATGGAGGTATTTTATAAATGATAGAACAGAAAAAAACAAACATCATCCTTTTTAGCGGTGATTACGATAAAGCGATGGCAGCTTACATTATTGCAAATGGTGCCGCAGCATATGATCATGAGGTCACGATTTTCCATACGTTTTGGGGTTTGAATGCCTTAAGGAAAGATGAACCGATAAAAGTGAAAAAAACCTTCATAGAAATGCTTTTTGGCAAAATGATGCCACGTGGGGCCAATAAAATGGGACTCTCAAAAATGAATTTTGCAGGGTTTGGCCCAAAAATGATCAAGGATATTATAAAAAAACATAATGCGATGCCTTTACCCGATTTAATTGAAATGGCGAAGGAACAGGATATTAAGTTGGTTGCTTGCCAGATGACAGTTGATTTACTGGGGCTTAAACAGGAAGAGATTATGGATGGCGTGGAGTTTGCTGGAGTGGCAGCTTACTTGGGCGGTGCTGAAAACGGAAATGTGAATTTATTTATTTAATACGTGAAAGGGTGCTTATAAAATGAATACGACGAATATTGTTGTTATTGCCATCGTTGTTGTGTTTTTCGTTTTGCGAATGATGCCTGTAAAAGGTGTTAAAAATATAACGACGGAAGAACTCAAGAATCTTTTGAAAGAAAAAGATAAACAATTTATTGATGTCAGAACACCTGCTGAATATAAGTCCAATCATATTCGCGAATTTATTAACATGCCTCTTCATCAGCTTTCAATGAAGGCAGCGGAGCTATCGAAAGAAAAAGAAGTGATTGTCATCTGCCAAAGCGGTATGCGCAGTATCAAAGCGAGCAAACAATTAAAAGCACTGGGCTTTAAAAATATTACAAATGTAAAGGGCGGCATGAGCGCCTGGAACTAAAATGAGGAGGGAAAAAGAATGAAACAAATAACTGTAAAAGAAGTAGAAGAATTATTAGCTGATAAAGCCCCAGTAAATATTATTGATGTGCGTGAGGTTAGTGAAGTCCAAACAGGCAAAATACCTGGAGCAGTAAATATTCCTCTAGGATTAATCGAATTTCGGATGAATGAATTAGACAAAGCAAAGGACTATATAATTGTTTGCCGTTCTGGTGCGAGAAGCGGTCAGGCAACCAATTTTCTTGAATATCAAGGATATAAGGTCACGAACATGACCGGCGGGATGATGTCGTGGGAAGGCGAAGTAGAGTAATTTTTCTTCATAACACTAATCAGGAGGTTATATGATGGAACCGATAAAAACAAATATGCTTGTTGACGCGAAAGGACTTGCGTGCCCGATGCCGATCGTCAGAACGAAAAAGGCAATGAACGAGCTTGAACCGGGTAAAGTAATTGAAGTACATGCGACGGATAAAGGGTCAAGAGCGGACATCCAGGCGTGGGCCAAAAGCTCAGGACACCAATATTTAGGAACAATTGAAGAAGGCGAAGTGCTTAAACACTATCTTAGAAAATCAAGCGGGGAAGAAAAAGAAGAAATCAAACATCCCCACGTTATCGATAACGAAGAGTTAACGAAAAAGATAAATAACCAGGAAAATATACTGCTTTTGGATGTCAGAGAAGCTGCGGAATATGCCTTCAATCACATACCTGGAGCAAAGTCCATTCCTCTTGGTGAATTGGACGAGAAAATGGCTGAATTTGAAAAATCTGAAACCATCTATGTCGTATGCCGGACTGGAAACCGAAGTGACCTTGCAGCACAGAAATTAACATCCAATGGATTTGAAAACGTAATAAACGTGATGCCGGGAATGAGCAATTGGTCTGGCCCAGTCGATTCCAACAAGTAAATCTAAATTTTTTTACTCGAAATAATACCGTAGGGGGTAAGTGTAAATGTCTATAACAGCAATGACATCAAAAGAAGTAACGCTGAAGATTTTTAACAGAGAAAAATTATTTATTCTGGATGTGCGGAATGAAGGGGATTTTCAGGATTGGAAAATTGAAGGCGAAAACTTTACACATTTGAATGTACCTTACTTTGATCTTCTCGACGGGGTTGAGGGTATCCTGGATCAAATTCCTGGGGATGAAGAAATTTTAGTCGTTTGTGCAAAGGAAGGGTCATCTATTTTTGTGGCCGAAATGCTTTCGGAGAAAGGATTGAACGTTTCGTATCTTCAAGGGGGCATGAAAACTTGGAGTGAACATCTTGAGCCGGTAAAAGTGGGCGATTTACAAGATGGCGGAGAAATTTATCAATTTGTAAGAATCGGTAAAGGCTGTCTGTCTTATATGGCTATTTCCAACGGAGAAGCAGCCATTATCGATTCTACACGCATGACCGAGGTCTATACTGATTTTGCAAAGAAAATGGGGGCTACAATCAAGCATGTGTTTGATACTCATCTTCATGCAGACCATATCTCAGGAGGCAGAACGATCGCGGAGCAAACGGGGGCTACCTACTGGCTGCCGCCAAAAGATGCTGAAGAGGTTACGTTCTCTTATTCACGTTTGGAAGAAGGTAATGATGTCTGGATCGGCCATACAAAAATTGCAATCCAGCCTGTTTATTCACCTGGACATACAATCGGCTCCACTTCTTTTGTAATCGACGATCGCTATTTATTAACAGGAGATATTCTTTTCATCGATTCAATTGGAAGGCCGGACCTTGCTGGAAAAGCAGAGGATTGGGTAGTCGACTTAAGGGAAACTCTTTATAAACGTTACCAGGAATTATCGGATGAATTAATCGTCCTTCCTGCACACTTCATGATTGTTGAAGAGTTAAATGAAAATGGAAGTGTAAGTGAGAAATTAGGTGCGCTTTATGCACGAAATCACGGATTAAATATTGAAAATGAGGCTGATTTCAGAAAAGCAGTCACCGAAAATCTCCCGCCTCAACCAAACGCTTACGAGGAAATCAGAGAAACCAACATGGGCAAAATCAATCCTGATATCGAAAAGCAAAGAGAAATGGAAATCGGACCGAACCGTTGTGCAGTCCGATAATAAAAAGAGTCAAACAATATAAACATCTTTGAGGAGGAAACTAAAATGGATGTTACTAAAGTTTTAGATGCAAAAGGGCTTGCATGCCCAATGCCGATTGTAAAAACAAAAAAGGCTATCAATGAGCTGGAGTCAGGCCAAATCTTAGAAATTCATGCAACTGATAAAGGCGCTAAAGCAGATCTTGCTGCCTGGGCCAAATCCACAGGCAATGAATTAATTCAATCAACAGAAGAAGATGGAGTATTGAAATTCTGGCTTAAAAAGGCGTAACAAAATGCTTTTCTGTTAGGGGGAAAAGAAATGAGCTTAACTTTTATCATCGTTCTTTTTCTAGTTGGTTTTATCGGGTCATTTATTTCCGGAATGGTTGGGATTGGCGGAGCGATTGTCAATTTCCCAATGCTTTTGTACATTCCACCATTATTTGGTTTTGCGGCATTTACCGCGCATGAAGTATCAGGCATCAGTGCCGTTCAGGTCTTATTTGCGACGATAGCCGGAGTTTTGGCTTACCGAAATAGCGGGTATTTAAATAAAAAAATTATCTTCCCGATGGGTGCCAGTATTTTGGCAGGGAGCTTTATCGGAGGGTTTTTCTCCCATCTTCTCCCCGAAGCGGGTATTAATTTAGTGTACGGGATTCTGGCTCTTATCGCGGTTGTGCTAATGTTTATACCGAAAAAGGGAATCGATGATTTACCTGCTAATCAGTTGAAGTTCAATATCGCATTAGGAATGGCACTTTCCTTTATTGTCGGTGTAAGTGCTGGAGTTGTTGGAGCAGGAGGGGCATTTTTGCTCGTGCCCATTATGCTTGGCGTCCTAAAAATCCCTACAAGGGTTACGATTGCTTCCTCGCTGGCGATCACGCTCATTTCATCGGTCGGTGTTACGATAGGCAAAGTAACAACGGGTCAGGTGCCGTGGCTGCCTACAATGGTTGTTGTGATAGCCAGTTTTATTGCCTCAGCACTGGGTGCGAAGGCAGGCAAAAAAATGAATACTAAAATTCTGCAAGGCATTCTCGCCGTTTTAATTGGAATCACCGCTATTAAAATCTGGATAGGTATACTATTTTAAAGGGCATTCGATATTGAATGCTTCTTTGTGCGTTCCCGCTTACTCGATTAGGAGTAGGTCAGGGGAGACCCCGCAGGAGCTGGAAGCGCATAGGAGGCTCCCCGAACCGCCAGGGGCGGAAATCAACAGACATGTTTCAGAAAGCACAAAAAAACTGTAAACATCCCCGATTTTTATCGAGTTTGTCTACAGTCTGATCCCATCATAATATGATGGGTATTCTTCAAAGCTTAAAAAATGAAAAGGAGCATTTGCTCCTTTTTTCTACTTGGATGGATCTTAATTATTTGATTGAGCCTTGCATCACACCATTAATGATTGATTTCTGGCCAATCATATAAATAATCAAGATGGGAATTATTGTTAATAGAATTGCAGGAATCAGCAGTTCCCAGTTGTTCATATACGTACCGTTGAAAACTTTCATCTGAACCGGCATTGTATAGACACTTTCGTCATTTAAGATTAGGGAAGGAAGCAAGTAATCATTCCAAATCCATAGCACATTTAGAATGGCAATCGTTACTGTTATTGGTTTAAGCATAGGAAAAACAATTAAGAAAAACGTTTGTATCGTGTTGCAGCCATCAATTCTCGCTGCCTCTTCCACTTCAACTGGAATGGATTTGATAAATCCATGAAACATAAAGATGGAAAGAGCGCTTCCGAATCCGATATAAAAAAAGATCAATAAAGGAATCGGAATAATATCAATTAATTGAAGTTTTGCTCCATAAATATAAATTAGCGGAATCATTAATGATTGAAATGGAATAACCATGGATGCCACTAAAATCGTGAAAAAGATTTTAGTGTATCTCGTTGGTTTTCTAACCAAATGATATGCAGCCATCGCAGAGAATAACAAGATAAGAAGAGTACTTATAGTTGTAATAATAAAAGAGTTTTTAAATGTAACTAAAAAATTCATCTTAGCAATGACGTCGCCGAAATGTGAAAAATTCCAATGTGTAGGAATGGAAAATGGATTCGTTAAAATATCCCCATTACCCTTGAATGAATTGATAATCAGCAGGAAAAAAGGAAACACAAAACAAACCAATGCAACAATCGATATTATATAGACGAAGGTAGAAGTAACCATTTTTCTTGTACTCACTATGCTTCAACCTCCAATCTCTTACTTGAAGATACCTGAATTCCCGTAACAATCGCGACAATAATAAATAGAATAATTGCCTCTGCTTGCCCTGTTCCGTAATCCGCTTGAACAAAAGCTTTATTCACCACATGCATCGAAACCATCTCGGTGCTGTTGTATGGTCCGCCTTTTGTTAGAGAAAAGTTCAAGTCATAGACCATAAACGCATTTTTTAAAGACAAGAAGATCGTTACTACAAAAGAAGGCACCATTAACGGAAGAGTAACATTAATGAGTCTTCGAAATGGACTTGCTCCATCAATAGTTGCAGCTTCGATCAGTTCTTTTGGAATACTAATCAACCCTGCAATGAAAATGATCATCATATAACCGGATGTTTGCCAAATGGTCACGAGAACCATCGCCCAAAAAGCCATGTGTGGATCACCTAACCAGCCTAGCTTCAGCCATGAAATCCCTAGCTTTTCACCCAATGCTGGTAACGATTGAACGAACACAAATTGCCATATATATCCAAGAACGAGTCCTCCAATTAAATTTGGAGTAAAATAAGCTGTTCTCAAGGAGTTTTGAATCTTTATTCCTGAAGTTACCAGATAGGCTAACCCAAATCCCACAAGATTCACAAAAAAGACTGTAGCCACTACAAATTTAAGAGTTAACCAAAGTGAATCCCAGAACTGATTATCATGAATTGCATTCACATAATTCAATAGCCCCGAAAAAACCGGAGGGTCTGATGGGGTAGACATACTATTAAGAGTTAAATAAATCCCGTATACGAATGGGATTATAATCGTGA
>JAUZPT010000108.1 GCA_030705745.1 Bacillota bacterium
ACAGTGTTGACGAGATTATCATAAACGCTTTCGGGAATGTTATTTGCTGCAAGAGCTGCCTGGCGAGCTGAATCATACTTTCTTACGCGCGCGTTAAAATTGTCTTTTTTTACATTGCCGCTTAACGTGCTCGCAAAAGTATTGCGAAACTTTCCGTACGTATCATATACAGCTTAGAACGAGTCGTGGCGGACCCTTTGATCTGTGCTTTCCAAAAAGCGTGAATAACGGCCGTGAGTAACCTCAACTTCTTCCCCGTTTTCATCTTTAATAGATGGGAATTCAATATCTGCATTGTTAAGCATTCCAAAAGTGTTGCTTGAAGCACCCATCACTTCTGATGCTTCGGCAAGCAATGCTTCCTCACTAGATGAAAGCACATGTGGACGTTGTAAGTTGATTTCTTGCAACGCGTGCTCGTATAATTTCAATTCCTGTTTTTCCTCTAAAAAGGACGAAAGCTTCGCTTCATCAATCGACAAAATTTCAGGAACAATAAAAGCTAGCTGGCTTCCTGCCTGTGAATATAAACTTTTCATCCGGCCATCAAGGCCTTGGTAAAAGGAATTCGTTGTATCCTGATCGTATCTCATATGTGCATATGTATACAGCTTGCCAAGTCGCTCCATCAGCTTGTCCTGATATTGAAGCGCCTCAAATAAAGTTTGTGCATCCTCAAGCTTGCCTTCGAATTCTTTAATTCCAGGGAGCATATCTTTTACACTTTTAAATTCTGTTTCCCATGCTGCGTCATCAGTAAAAATGTCCTCCAAACGCCATGTATCTTCCATTTTTATCGCACTCCGTGCCGGAAGAGCCTTTACTGCCGTATCATTTGTCATATTCATCCTCCACTCTTTATTTCGTTATACGAAAAAACAGACTCCTTATTTATATTCTACTTTTCTAAAAAAATTCCTTTACTAATGTTCAGAAAATAATTCCCTTTATTTCTTTTTAATACCGTTGGCTGAAAAAATCATTTCTCCATATCTTTGATAAAATAAATCTTCAAGCTCCTGCTGCTCTCCCACCGTTTCTGGAATCTTCATTTTTCTCGCAATCGAATAAATTCCTGATTTTTTATATTCCAACACTCCTATCTTCTCCAAAACCTTCAAATATTCTGCAATGGCCGAAGTAAAATCATCTTGAGCCAACTGTGGCAAGGTGC
The DNA here is from genome assembly GCA_030705745.1 of Bacillota bacterium. GTDB lineage: Bacteria > Bacillota > Bacilli > Bacillales > Cytobacillaceae > Neobacillus_A. The sequence goes on from JAUZPT010000108.1 coordinate 1,175, forward strand.
GTACAGCTATATGTTTCCTTTTTATTCTTAACAATAAACACCTTTTAGCATCAAACAGCGTCACAATTTCACCTGGATGCTTGTTATGAAATAAATCGATATAAAGGTATGCTTGCCACAGGATTGGAGATGTACTGAAAAAAGGGGCATTGCAAATGGGAAGGCCTATTTGAGGAGGCAATAGGAAAAGGTTTAAATGGTTTTGATAGAGCTCTTTGAGAAATAGTGATGACGAGAATGAAGGATATTGGATGCAATTCATTTTCACCTTCCTAATCGCAGCTATCCACCTATTTGATTGAGTTTTCGAAGGAGGCTTCTCTATGGAAAATTGTTTTAAACTCATTTTTTGGAGAGGGTATACGGTGAGTTCAGCCAAAGCGCTTTGAGGAGAAAACGGGTGCAAAGAATGTAATAGCAATAAATTTTGGCTATCTGGACAATAAAAAGGCAGCCTCCACCTAGCATTCTCATCGCGTCTTAAAAATAAATAATGAAAATTAGATAATGATGCAATACCATTAGTTCGACGTTGCAACTGCTTCGCACCCAAAATCCAAAGCGGAAAATAATTGCTGTCCATATAGGCTTTTGTTCGTTTTGAAACTAAATCCTGATTAATTGTGGAACACTGAAATTCCAAAGCGTATTTCTGGCCGTTCAACTTAAACAATACATCTGGCCGCTGTCGAATTTCTTTATCATAATATTCTAGCTCTACTGGTACTTTTTGTTTTTTCAACCATTGAAACAGCTGCCGTTTTCCAAGTAGATGATATTCCGACTCATTTTCAAAACAATCGTTGCATTCACTGTCCCTAAAATGTGAAAAATGGAAGATTCGCTTTTCCCCAAGCTTCATAATTACTTTTTGAGAGCAAATTGGACAAAAAAAATCCTCCCTTTCCCTAAAATAAAGCAGCGTTTCTTTTTTATACTCATTCCCCAAGCAAAGCTTTTTACCGTTCTTCGTAAAAGCTGTTAGCACACTAATTCCTCCTTTTAATGAACAATTCGATATTTGCCCATCATATTCCTTTTACAAAATAAAAAGCCTTTGAATAATCAAAAGCTTTTTGATTTTATAAAAGGGGAGATAATAGCCTCGAGGTCGATTCTAGCAGACGATAACCCAAATGACGTTTCTTAAACGATTCAACCTCCAGTTCCTTGGCATAGTCTAAATCATTCAAGTATTCCACGACGAGTTTCTGTGTGCTTTTCGTACGATATAAAAACGCGTTCACTTCAAAGTTTAAATGGAAACTTCGCATATCCATATTTGATGTACCGATGGAAGCAAGCTCATGGTCAACAATCACAATTTTACTGTGCATGAATCCTTTTTCATACTCATAGATTTTCACGCCCGCTTCTAGCAATTCAGGAAAATAGGAGCGTGAAGCATGAAAGACAATCCGTTTATCCGGCCGATTGGGAACCAATAATCTCACGTCGATTCCACTCAGTGCTGCAATTTTTATCGCTGAAAAAATATCCTCGTCCGGTATGAAATAAGGTGACGCAATCCAGACAGACTCCCTAGCAGATGATATCATCGAGAAAAAAATATTTTTTATGACGCTCAGTTCATTATCTGGTCCTCCTGCAATTAACTGCACTCCACCATGATTTTTCCCATCCAGTTGAGGAGATAAGTATTCAGCTGTCAAGAAGCTATGGTTCGTTGTATAATACCAATCCTGCAAAAATATAAGCTGCAGCGTTCTAACAGCTTCGCCTTTCATCATCAAATGAGTGTCACGCCAAAATCCAATTGATTTATCTCTTCCCAAATACTCATCACCGATGTTCAAGCCACCAACAAAACCAGTTGTTCCATCTATCACGATAATTTTTCGATGATTTCGGAAATTGAATTTATTATTGAGGAATGGCAGCTTAACCGGACCAAAGGCAGCTGTTTCAATACCAGCGTTTTTCAACTCATTAACAAAATGCCTTGAAAGCTTCCATGAGCCAACCGCATCATAAAGGAAACGGATTTTCACCCCTTCCGCAGCCTTTTGAATGAGAATTTTCTTAATATCATTTCCGATTTGATCATGGCGGACAATATAATACTCTAGATGGATGTGATGTTTCGCCTTTTTCAATTCTTCAATAATATGTTTGAACGTTTTGTTTCCATTCGGAAGGGTCTTAGTGCTAGTATCGAATGAGATCGGGCTATTTCCAAGCTTTTGCGCCAACGAAAAAAGCCTGAGTTGATGCTCGCCCATTTGCTCTATTTTATCTTTATTTCTTGACTGGGCTTCACCCTCGACCGTTAAAAACGCCTGTTTATCGAGAAAATATTTCTTGCGGTACATTCGTTCCTTACGATAACTGCGCCCAAAGAGCAAATAAAAAAAGAAGCCAACAAGCGGGAAGCTTCCCAACACAACGAGCCAGGTCAACGTTTGGGTAGGATGCCTATTCTCCAGGAAGATTACAAAGGAGATAAAGATTACGGATAACGTGATGAAAACGCTAAAAAAACCAAGTATTCCCCCCTCCATTCTCCCTCTAAATAAAACGAAAAATGCAGAGATAAACAAAAGAAAAAGACCCACTTTTACTGTATTCTTCACAATCCTTCACCTGCCTGTGAAAAGTATGTAAAAAGAGGCTGACTCAAAAGCAAAGGGTCAGACCCCTCAACCACAAATAGAAATACCTAAAAACAAACGTATTCTATCTATTGTGGCTAAACGAGGGAGTCAGACCCTTATGAGTCAGCCTCAAATTTCCTATCCAAAATGTTTTCTTAATTCTTCAAACACATTTTGATTTATGATTACTTTTCCATATTCTTCAATGCGCGGTATCGTTACATGCGTGTCATTTCCATATTCAAGCATGACGCTTAACAAGTCGTCAATTTCATCTTCTTCAAAATCATCTTCAGGGAATTCTACATACAAGAAGTAGCTTCCTTCAAAATGATAAAGCTTTGTCATTAAATGGTCCAGACCTGTCCGTTTAGACAATAAAAGAATATCCTCGAAATCATTAAAAGTGAGCAAAAATTCAAGAATTCCATCTTCACTTAAATCCTCAGGAATTCCTGGCCGAGGATGAAAATGCTGATCGAGCATTTCTTCAATCTTCTCATCTACCGGGATGTCTTTTACTTTATTCCCAGGAATCGGAAGTTCGAATTTTTGCCCATCACGAGATAATTGGGCCTTTGTTATGAGTACTTCCAATCCTTTATCAAGAGCTTGCACTTGAATCCATAAAGGACCTTCAACGGTAAATTCCTCTTCTTCATGCACTTCATCCATCATTTCCCAGAAAAGTTCTTCACTCCGTTCACGGTTATACCATATTTCTTCACGGTCGAAGCCTCTTTCCTCTATATCAATGTAAGAGATATAAAACTTGACTGTATTTTCATTGATGCGTTCGATTTCCATCATCAACACTCCCTTCCTTTCCAGAATTGAAGGGACTTAAACCCCCACGCAGACGGTATTGCTTATCTATTACCCAAAAAGAATGAGCTTATTCCCGAAGGTATCATTTGAATATTTTTTATCCTTGTACGTTCATTTTATGACAAAAAAAACAATAAGGGAAATAAAAAATAACGAAAATTTTAAAAACGGTTATTCGCCTATTGAACCCTTATTTTAGCAAAGTCTTTAAGCCCTTTCAAATTTCCGGATCAAAAAAGACCTTCATGGTTATGAAGGTCAGAAATAATATTAATTAACCATTCGCTGTGCTTCGCGCAATTGGAAGGTACGTACCTTCCTCGGCAAGAAACGGCGAATTTCATCTTCATTGTATCCTACCTGCAAACGCTTCTCATCGATAATGATCGGTCTGCGCAACAAACCTGGATTGTCTTTGATTAATTCAAACAAGTTTTGCAAAGGCATTGCTTCAAGATTTACATCAAGCTTTTGAAATGTCTTGGACCTTGTTGAAATAATTTCGTCTGTACCATCTTCCGTCATTCGCAAAATTTCCTTAATTTCATCGATTGACAAAGGCTCTGAAAAAATATTACGTTCAGCATATGGAATCTCATGTTCTTCTAACCATGATTTAGCTTTTCTACATGAAGTACAACTTGGTGAAGTGTATAGTGTTACCATCTGGCTTCACACTCCTTAGATTTTTGTTCTACCATATATAAAAAATAATAATCGTAAAATAAAGCTTACTCTAAATTAAAATTAATTTAAATAAGTAATTTATATCGTTTATTATACACCACCACTTATAAAAAAGGTATACCTTTTTAAAAAATGGTTATTTAGATTCAGCTTGGACTATTTCTTCTATTAGACGAATTTGCTTTATAAAAGTTTCACTTTTTTTGCAATAAAACAGAAAAAATTTCAAGCCTCCTTTAAGCGAAGTCAGTTTTATTACTTATCTTATCGAAAAGGATATGTAAAAGTGTCGACGATTTTTTTATCAATTTTCTTTATTTATTTTTTACCCATTTCTCTACCTTTCAAACATTACCTTAAAATAAATTTATTCTCAATTAAAAAAAATAACGAAAACGTTTGCATTGTATTGAGAATGAAAGTTATTTTTTCTGCCTCACGATGTTCATAAAGACTCAAAAATAATATAACAAATCCCCTTTCTTTATACGTAAAGTTCTTTTACAATAAATGTAGGGAATATTCATTAATCGGCAGGCTTTCTAGTTCTCCTGCCAATCGAATAATGGAGGTTTGATCGGGTATGGTTGGGTACATAGCTGACTTAACAATGGTAGCATTACTCATTGTCGGAATAACAGCATTAATGGGCGTGTTAACAAACGGAATGGGCGAGAAGCTCTTCGGTGGAAAAAAGAAAACGGAGTTTGTAGATGAATCTGCAAAGTACATTGCTGGTTGGAAATCTGTAGGTGGCAATAAGAAATAAAGAAAACGATCTCAATGAGATCGTTTTTTATTTTTTAAAATTATTAAACTCTCTTTCAGAGCAAAGAACAAAGTGGCCTGGTGTTACTTCTCTCATGGCCAACTCTTCATTATCTGCATAGTTGTGAACACTAGAATTATAGGAAATCCGTTTCCTTGAACGCTCCGAAATCGGGTCCGGCATCGGAATAGCTGATAATAGAGACTGTGTATACGGATGCAAAGGATTATTATACAAATCATCTGCAGGTCCAATTTCGACCAATTTACCGAAATACATAACACCAATTCGGTCGCTGATATATTTTACCATCGATAAATCATGTGCAATGAACAAATACGTTAATTCTTTTTCTTTTTGAAGCTTTTTCATTAAATTGACAACCTGCGCTTGAATCGAAACGTCAAGAGCGGAAATTGGCTCGTCGGCAATAATAAATTCAGGTTGTACGGCAAGCGCACGAGCAATTCCGATACGTTGACGCTGCCCGCCACTAAATTCATGTGGATAACGGTTTGCGTGTTCTTTATTTAATCCAACCGTTTCCAAAAGCTCATATACCATTTCCATTCTTTCTTTTCCAGATTTAGCTAGCCCATGTATATCAATACCTTCAGCGATGACATCAGCGATTTTCATTCTCGGATTCAAGGAAGCATATGGATCCTGGAAAATCATCTGCATCTTGCGGTTAAAATCTTTTAACTGCGCTTTTGATTTTTTGTCATGGACATTTACTCCGTTATATAACACTTCTCCGCCAGTTGCATCATATAACCGGATGATGGATCGGCCAGTCGTGGATTTCCCACAGCCCGACTCACCCACGATGCCTAAAACTTCACCTTTATAAATATCAAAGGATACATCGTCTACCGCTTTTACTTCATTAGCTTTTCCTACGTTGAAATATTGCTTCAGGTTTTTAATTTCTAGCAATTTCTCTTTAGGTGCCATTTTATTTTCCCTCCTTAATCATAGGGAATTGACTTTGACGCCTTTTTACTGCGTCTGGTGGCTCTACCTTAGGTGCATTTGGATGTAAAAGCCATGTCGCTGCATAGTGTGTATCAGACACTTTGAAAAATGGTGGTTCCTGTTCCAAATCAATTTTCAATACATAAGGATTACGCGGAGCGAATGCATCTCCCTTTGGTGGATCTAGTAAGTCTGGAGGCGTTCCCGGAATGGAGAATAACTCTTCATCCTTTGTATCCAAACTTGGCATGGAACTAATAAGGCCCCATGTGTATGGGTGCTGTGGATTGTAAAAGATTTCATCGGCAGTTCCGACTTCCACTATTCTTCCCCCATACATTACGGCAACACGATCAGCAACATTAGCCACAACACCAAGGTCATGCGTGATAAAAATAATCGATGTGTCAATTTTCTTTTGAAGATCCTTCATCAACTCAAGAATTTGTGCTTGAATCGTAACATCAAGTGCAGTTGTAGGCTCATCTGCAATCAAAATTTTCGGATTGCAAGCCAGGGCGATAGCGATAACAACCCTTTGCCTCATCCCACCAGAAAATTGATGAGGGTATTGCTCTATCCGGATTTCAGGTTTAGGAATCCCTACGAGCTTCAGCAGTTCAATCGCGCGTTCCTTTGCCTGTGACTTGCTCATATTTTGATGCTTGACCAACGGTTCCATAATTTGATTGCCGATTTTCATCGTCGGATTGAGCGATGTCATTGGATCCTGGAAAATCATCGAAATATCTTTTCCGCGTATTTTTTGCATTTGCTTATCTTTTAGCTTGGTCAAATCTTGTCCACCAAAAAGGATCTGTCCACCCTTGATTTCCGAATTACTTTCAGGAAGCAAGCGCATGATTGACTTCGTAGTTACCGATTTTCCTGAGCCAGATTCCCCAACGATCGCCAGTGTTTCACCTTTTAATAAATCAAAACTTACCCCTCTTATTGCTTTAACTTCACCAGCAAAAGTATGAAATGAAATATTTAAGTCTTTAACCTCTAACACTTTTTCCACTATAATTCACCTGCCTTTAATCGCGCATTTTTGGATCTAATGCATCACGTAATCCGTCTGCTATCAAGTTAAACGCAACCATAATTACTGAAATCATGATCGCCGGAATGACCATTTGATAAGGATAAGCCTGCATGGATTGGAAACCATCATTAATGAGAGTTCCTAAAGATGCGTTTGGCTCCTGAAGTCCCAAACCAATGAAACTTAAAAACGCTTCAAAGAAAATTGCATTTGGAATGGAGAACATCGTATTAATAATGATCATTCCAAACATGTTCGGAATCATATGCTTAAAAATAATGGAGAAGTCAGAAGCTCCCAAAGTCTTAGCTGCCAATACGAATTCCTGGTTTTTCAATTTAAGTACTTGTGCACGAACTACCCGTGCCATACTAATCCAGCCAGTGATGCTTATTGCAATAATGATCGGTATAATACCGGGTTTTAAAACCAGAATCATTAAT
>JAUZPT010000109.1 GCA_030705745.1 Bacillota bacterium
CACAGGTGACCTTGGTTTTACGGCAGCAAAAAAATACGATATTGAAGTATGGATCCCAAGCTATGAAATGTACCGCGAGATTTCTTCTTGCAGCAATTTTGAAGGCTTCCAGGCCCGCCGTGCTAATATTCGCTTCCGCCGTGATCCAAAAGGCAAGCCGGAGCATATTCACACACTAAACGGCTCAGGGCTGGCGATTGGCAGGACGGTTGCGGCCATCCTGGAGAATTACCAGCAGGCAGACGGCTCTGTTGTCATCCCGGAAGCGTTGCGTCCATATATGGGCAATCGTGAGAGCATTAAGCCAGAATAAGCGAGGAAAAAAGCATTCGGGGAAGTTTTTTGGCTTCCCCGAAATTTTTTTAAAAAAACTTTTGAAATCCTGTTGACACCTTAAAAATCATATGTTAAATTATATATTGTCGATACGGAGGAATACCCAAGTCTGGCTGAAGGGATCGGTCTTGAAAACCGACAGGCGGGTAACACCGCGCGGGGGTTCGAATCCCTCTTCCTCCTCCATTTTTAAAATGAACATTGACCAACGCGCATAATTAACTGGAGATAGAACCCGTTGCCACCGTGCAACGGGTTTTTTTATTGTAAATTTGTCTGGTTTCCGCTCCAATAAACAATGTGCTTTAATATAGCCTATTATATAAATAGCAAAAAAACTGCACATACCGGCGTTAGCCGATATGTGCAGTAGCTCCAAGAATTTCTTTCAATTTCAAATCCACTTCGCGGCAAACCCTCACTGCGTCGTTTTCTCTGTTGACGACATCAGTTGTATCCATGTCGATGATGAGAACTTCACTCGCATCGTAGTGGCTAATTACCCATTCATCGTAACCTTTCCACACTTCAAAGTAATACTCTTTCAACTGTGGGTTGATTTCAAAGCTTCTTCCGCGGGCCATAATCCGGTCAATGACCGTATCGAATGATCCCTTCAGGTAAACCATTAAATCTGGCGCTTTCTTAGGTAATTCATTTAGTTCCTCCATCATGTTTGTGACGAGGTCCTCATAAATCCTGAACTCCAAATCCGATATTCTTCCGAGATTTTTATTTACAAGGGCGAAATACCAATCCTCATAAATGGAACGATCCTGAATAGTGTAAAGAGGTTCTTTCCAGCTCACACATTCCTTAACCGTTTTAAAACGCTTGTTTAAAAAGAAAAGCTGTAAAAGGAAAGGAATTCTTTTTGCATCCAATTCTTCGTCTGTCAGCTGATAATATAGCGGGAGAATCGGATTATCATCCACCGCTTCATAGAATACCTTGCTTTCAATTCCGTTATGTTGAAAATGATCATTTAATATATCGGCAACGCTTGTTTTTCCAAGACCAATCATACCGCCAATTACGATGCTCACGAACTAACATCCCCCTAATTCTATCTAATATTGGTCCAGCTATCCTGCTTTAGAGATATTGATAATTTTTCAATAATCGTGTTGAAATCTTCTTTGTTTTTGACAAAATCCATTTCGTCTCCATTAAAGCGGAGAACAGGTATTTCAGGATGCTGCTTTTCAAAGCTTGAAATCGCTTCTTCATAGTCGAGGGAAAGTTGCTCCAAATATAGAGGACTGATCTTTTTCTCCATTTCCCGCCCGCGCATTTCGATCCTTTTTAAAAGTGTATCAAGGCTGGCATGCAAATAAATGATCACATTTGGTTTTGGCATGTCCTCTGTCAGGATTTGATAAATTTTAAAGTACTTTTGGTACTCGTCATCTTTTAATGTTCGCTGCGCAAAGATAAGATTTTTAAAAATATGATAATCGGCTACAACCGATTGATTTTTGCTTAAGTAGTGATTATTAATATCGCCTAATTGTTTAAAACGATTGCATAGAAAGAACATTTCCGTCTGGAAACTCCATTCCTCTATATTTTCGTAAAATTTACCCAGAAAAGGGTTTTCATCCACAATCTCTTTTAATAAGGCGAAATTGAAATAATCAGAAATTGCTTTTGCGAGTGATGTCTTGCCAACACCAATCGGCCCTTCAACGGTAATAAAGGGTGTTTCGATCATGGCACGTCCTCCTTCTCCCTCTGCTAGTACGCGTCGCATTTCATCCATTGCTTGTAGTATAAATGATATCTACGTCCATGTTTAAATGACACAAAAAACATTTTATCACAATCTGAACAGGAAAGGATATGGAATATTAGGAAGCATGTCGTTTTATGAGGAAAAAGAAAAAAACTGCCGAATCTCGACAGTGTGGTGGAACAGTATTTTGGGGCGTTCGCCCTCGAAAACTGTCTTACAGTGATTTTTTTTCTACATCGAAATTTTCTGTAATGAGCAGCCAGTTTTGGGGAAAGGCAAGGCCGAGCTTCCAGTAGCTCATCCCTCTTATCTTTAATTTTTTGATTAAATCAAACTTGGCCTGAATGGACCGCGCATCTTCAAACCAGACTTCATGTTGTTTTCCGTTATCGTCCGTGTATTTGAAAAAAGGTGCCTGCGCTTTTGAATCATATTGGATCGGGACGTGTGCTTTATTTGCTAATAAAATGGCTTGTTGCGGGCTGACCGCTTTTGCCACCGTTCCCGGAGCGAAGGGAAGGGTCCAATCGTAGCCGTATAAATTTTGTCCCATCAGAATTTTATTCGATGGTATTTGAGTAATAGCGTATTCGAGCACTTTCCTCACCTGGTCAATTGGAGAAACGGCCATTGCAGGACCGCCGCTGTATCCCCATTCATACGTCATGATGACGACAAAATCGACGATTTCCCCGTGTGCTTTATAGTCATGTCCTTCATACCATTTGCCTTTTTGGCCCGTACTTGTTTTTGGAGCAAGTGCCGTGGACATGAACCAGCCTTCTTTTTTAAAGCGGTCCCGAGCTTTTCGGAGAAAACGGTTATATGCTTCACGGTCTGCCGGACGCAAGTATTCAAAATCAAAATGGATATCCCTGAATCCGTACTTTTTTGCTGTTGATACAATATTATTTAAAAATTGATCCTGGATGTTCATATCATTTAAAAGTATTCTCCCCAGTTCATCACTAAATTGGTCGTTTTCCTTATTGGTAATGACCATCATTAAAACATTTTGATGCTCCCGGGCAATGGTAGGAAAGTTGTTTAGTAGGGGCTCCTTTAACGTGCCATCCCTCTTCGCCTGGAAGCTGAATGGCGCAAGATAGGTGAGGTAGGGTGCCGCTTCCCTCGCACTGTTTTCTAGTGTAGGGGAGACGGTGTTTCCTCTTGGCTCTACGTAACCGTTAAACTCTGCCTTGCGTTTCTTCGTCGGAGGCAAATAAAGCCTGAAACCGATTTTAAGATGTTGGTTAACAGAAAGGCCGTTCACAGAAGCTAGTTCCTGATAGGGAATGCCGTGTTTTTGGGCAATAGAATACAAGCTATCTCCCTGTTGGACTGTGTAAAAGCTACCGATGATCGGAACGACGAGCGTTTGCCCGACAACAAGGCTATTTGGATTGGGGATATCATTTGCTTCTATTAAGTCGCGGCTTGTGGTTCCGTATAATTTTGCGATGCTGTCGAGCGATTGATTTTTTTGTACGACGTGAATTTGCATGTTCATCCCTCCTTGCGCAATTATGCTAACTCCATTTTATGAATTCCCATGAGAATAAATGTTATAATGTTCATGAATTTCACGAAGATGGTCATTCCTTTTCAAATTAAGTTTAAAACTTTGAAGTTAGAAAACTGTCTAGCGCAAGCGTCGTGCCCTTCGGGGTCATAAGCCAAATCACTCCAGAAATCAGGACAAGGAAAGCTAAAAAGGAAGGTTTTTTATGATGGATATCGATGCTGTTAGCGATGAATATTTTATGAGGGAAGCAATCAAGGAAGCGGAAAAAGCGCAAACATTGAATGAAGTACCGATTGGGGCTGTCCTCGTTTTAAATGGAGAAATCATTTCCCGTGCCCATAATTTGCGCGAGTGTGAACAAAATGCTGTCGCACATGCGGAGTTATTGGCGATCGATAAAGCCTGTCGCGAGCAAGGCACATGGCGGCTCGAGGAGGCAACACTGTATGTGACCCTAGAACCGTGTCCGATGTGTGCCGGAGCAATAATTCTTTCAAGAGTGAAGCGTGTCGTTTACGGTGCGTCCGATCCAAAGGCAGGGTGCGCAGGAACGTTGATGAACCTGCTGGAGGATGAACGGTTTAACCATCAGTGCGAAGTGGCCAAGGGCATTCTGGAAGAAGAATGCGGCTCCATGATTTCGCATTTTTTCCGGGGGATCCGGGAAAGAAAGAAGTTGGAAAAAAAACAACGGCAAGCTTATGAACTGGAAAGACAAACAAATATTGACATCGAATAAGCATTGCATTTTTTAGGGATGCTTAGTATACTGTAAAAGTGTCACATGTTGACACATCCTAAACTTTGGTATCAATTTTGCCGTGCTAGACGGGGAGGTAGCGGTGCCCTGTACTCGCAATCCGCTCCAGCGAGGTTGAATTCCTTCCTTAGGCTGATATCCTGTAGGGTCTGCCATAAGTAAGTAGTGTTGACACCCGGGTCCTGCGCAATGGGAATCCATGAACCATGTCAGGTCCGGAAGGAAGCAGCATTAAGTGGACTCTCTCATGTGCCGCAGGGTTGCCTGGGTCGAGCTAACTGCTTATGTAACGCTTATGGGTGTCAGTCAACGGAAGGTGCACGGCAGTTTATATTACATATTCAAAACTCATTCCAGTAGCGGAATGAGTTTTTTATTTATTATTCTTTTTCATTTTGTAAAAAAGAAAAAAGATACGGTATAATAGGAATGATAATGATGAGGAAGGGGGCAATGTCAAATGGCTTATCAAGCATTATATCGTGTTTGGCGTCCTCAACAGTTTATAGATGTAGTAGGACAGGAACATGTAACCCAGACATTGCAAAATGCCCTGCTCCAACAAAAGATATCACATGCTTATCTTTTCTCCGGCCCACGGGGAACGGGGAAAACAAGCGCCGCCAAAATATTGGCGAAAGCGGTAAACTGTGAAAAAGCTCCGGTCAACGAACCTTGCAATGAGTGTGCTACATGTAGGGGAATAACGGATGGATCAATTTCAGACGTCATCGAAATTGATGCAGCTTCAAATAATGGAGTGGAAGAAATCCGTGATATTCGCGACAAAGTGAAATATGCACCAAGCGTTGTAAAGTATAAGGTGTATATCATTGATGAAGTGCATATGTTGTCCATTGGAGCGTTTAACGCTCTTTTGAAAACGCTTGAAGAACCGCCGAGGCATGTAATATTTATTCTTGCCACAACCGAGCCTCACAAGATTCCGTTGACGATAATTTCCAGATGCCAGCGCTTTGATTTTAAAAGAATTACAGCCAGCGCCATTGTGAAACGGATGAAATTGATTGTAGAAGAATCAGGGGTTGCATGTGGCGAAAGGCCCTTGCAAATCATTGCAAGAGCTGCGGAAGGCGGAATGCGTGACGCACTTAGTTTATTGGATCAGGCCATTTCGTTTAGCCAGGATCAAGTGACGGAAGAAGATGCCTTAACTGTAACCGGTTCCGTCTCTCAAGGATTTTTAAATCAACTGTCTAAGGCGATACAGGAACAGGATGTTGCCAGTGGTTTGGAAGCGCTGGAGGAATTGCTTTATCACGGAAAGGATCCTTCGCGGTTTATTGAGGATTTTATCCTCTTTTATCGTGATATGCTTCTTTTTAAAACAGCACCTGCATTGGAAGAGTCACTTGAACGTGTGATGCTTGACGATGAGTTCAGACAACTTGCAGAGAACATCGCTCCCGAACAAATTTACCAGCTCATTGATGTGTTGAATAAAACGCAGCAAGAAATGCGCTGGACGAATCATCCAAGAATATTTTTGGAAGTGGCAATCATTAAATTATGCCAAATGGAAGGGAAACCCTCCGAACAGTCTGCACCTGCACAATTGGAGCCGCTGTTGAATCGCATTGATCAGCTTGAACGTGAACTGAAGGAGCTGCGTGCAAATGGTGTGTCTAGCATTCAGGAGCAAGCTCAGCCGGTTCAAAAAGCAGCAACGAGAACCTCCCGAAAAGGATATCAGCCTCCTTCAGGAAGGATTAATGAAGTACTCAAGCAGGCTACGAAAAGTGAATTAAACCAGATAAAAAGCCAATGGGGAGAAATGTTGAGAAGGCTCATGAAATCGCATGCTGCTTTATTAAATGATGCGGAGCCTGTCGCGGCCTCGCCCACGGCGTTTATTATTAAATTCAGGCACGAAATTCATTGCCAGATGGCAATGGACAACCAACGGTTTGTCGAAACAGTCTCAACCGCTTTGAACGAGTTGATCGGGAAAAGGCTTACGGTCCTGGGCATTCCTGAAGACCAATGGCTTGCATTGAGAGAAAGTTTCTTAAGCAGCCAGCAAGGTGACCATCAAGAAGATGGAGAGTTGCAAAAAGAAGAGGAACCGTTTGTTGCCGAAGCGAAAAAACTGTTTGGTGAAGAATTCATTGAAATCATCGAATAAAAAAATGAATGAAAACTTGGAGGTAGAAGTTATATGATGCGTGGAATGGGTAATATGCAAAATATGATGAAACAAATGCAAAAAATGCAAAAGAAAATGCAAGAGGCACAAGAAGAACTGGCAGAAAAAACATTTGAAGGCACTGCTGGTGGAGGCATGGTAACTGTATCGATCAATGGCCAAAAGCAAGTTATCGATGTGAAGATCAACCCGGAGGCAGTAGATCCGGAGGATGTGGAAATGCTTCAGGATTTAGTTCTTGCAGCTACAAACGATGCATTGAAAAAAGTGGATGACACAACAAATGAAACAATGGGACAATTCACAAAAGGCATGAATCTTCCAGGAATGTTCTAGGAGGAATATAACTTATGCATTATCCAGAACCGATATCCAAGCTGATTGACAGCTTTATGAAATTGCCGGGGATCGGCCCGAAAACGGCCGCTCGTCTGGCTTTTTTCGTTCTTAGTATGAAGGAAGACACTGTCCTCGACTTTGCGAAGGCACTTGTAAATGCGAAACGAAATCTGTCCTATTGTTCCGTCTGCGGACATATTACCGACCAGGACCCTTGCTATATTTGCGAAGACCCACGCAGAGACAGAACAGTTATCTGTGTAGTGCAAGATCCTAAAGATGTAATCGCCATGGAAAAAATGAGAGAATTCAATGGATTGTACCATGTCCTTCACGGAGCGATTTCTCCCATGGATGGAATAGGTCCAGAAGACATCAATATTCCCGATTTATTGAAGCGTCTGCACGATGAGGTCGTACAGGAAGTGATACTCGCAACTAACCCGAACATTGAAGGGGAAGCAACAGCCATGTATATTTCCCGGTTGCTCAAGCCATCAGGAATCAGGATGACAAGAATTGCTCACGGTCTGCCAGTAGGCGGAGATTTGGAATATGCCGATGAGGTTACCCTTTCGAAAGCGATGGAAGGACGTAGAGAAATTTAATACAACCGGGGGAATGGACCATGTTTTTTCGTCGCAGGAACTGGCTTCGAAAAGAATTTGATGAAAAGTTGCTAACGCAATTGGATGATCTGAAAAAAGATTGGCAGCAGCAAAAAAGCCTTTTAGAAAAAAGCTTTGATCCATCTGATGAAGTGATTTGCCAGACAAAGCTTGCGGAGGCTAAATACTTTTTTTTGTTTAAAGAAGCAAAACAAAGAAAAATTAAATTGAAGAGATAAAATATCATTTAGATATAAAAATGAGTTCAAAAGAAAAGCTATTTCTTGCCTGGTCTACTTTATCTACTAGTACATATGCTAGTAGTAAAGTAAAAACGGGAGGGAGATAGCTTTTTTGGAACCGATCATCGTCATTTCCATAATAAGCGGTTTTATTTTGTTGTTATTGTTTTCAGGAGGGTCATTTAAACCTGCAAGATTCATCGGACAGGCTGCTATTAAATTAATAATTGGAGCATTGTTTTTATTTTTTTTAAATGCCGCGGGCAGTCGCTATGACATACATGTGCCAATAAATTTTGCTACTTCTGCCATCTCGGGCATTCTTGGAGTTCCAGGACTGCTTGCATTAGTAGCTATCCAAAAGTGGGTAATCTAGCAGTCTTTGTGAAATGGTATGGTGGATTGTTACCTATAAGGAAGGTAGAAGTAAATATAGTTTCCTTTTCCGCTGTTGTTCACAGCGGTTTTTTATTTGAAAGTCTCCACCGATCAAGCAGTAAAAGAGGAATTATTAGAAGATGGAAAACATATTCGAAAGTTTTTTTAAAAAAGTGTTGACCATCCGTGAACCATCCTGTAATATATTAAAAGTCGCCGATAACGACGACAAACATTTCTTAAAAAAGTTGTTGACTCTAACGGCTTGAAGTGTTATATTTATAAAGTCGCTTTTGGGCGATAAACGCATTGTTCCTTGAAAACTAAACAAACAAAAATGTCAACAAAACAAGCAAGACCAAGTGAAAGCGATCTTGATCGCTGGAA
>JAUZPT010000011.1 GCA_030705745.1 Bacillota bacterium
ATTTTTCATCTCGTTTTGATTACTAGCCCGAAAATGACGAAGTGGAACAATTCCTATTTTATTTTATACGTATTGTCTCGAATACTTGAGGCACTGAAGTTCAACTTCGCTTTTGCAGGGCATGGAGGACGATATGTTAAAAAAGGCCTGGATCCTGATAAATATTTAATCTGGAAAAAAGTCCTTCTTGGAGTTGTAATCTCCATTCCGGTTTTGTTTATTGTCTTGCAATTACTTATGGCTGCGGATAGCCAATTCGAACGAATCATCGGCGGGTTTCCACAATGGCTGGAGGTAATAAACGCAGAAAGCTTTTTCCGAATACTCGTTGTACTGATTTATACATGTGGGTTTTTTGGCTTATTGCAGGTTTTATTCAAAAAGCAAATACAAGTGATGAGGCAAGAGAATGAAAAGAAGTCTTTCGCCTTGGATGGAGTCATCGCAGTGACGGTGCTCGTTTTATTCAATGCGGTTTATGTTCTTTTCGTTATTGTCCAATTTAAATACTTTTTCAGTGGTACGCTTCAGGGAGATTATACATTTGCACAATATGCTCGCCGCGGATTTTTTGAACTTTTGTTTGTCACAATGATTAATTTGTCGATCACAGTGGCAGTCATCGCATTAGTCTCCCCATCGGGAAAGGGAGCGAAAAAATTCATCCAATCGATGCTCACGGTACTTGTTTTAACGAGCGGCGTTATCTTAAGTTCAGCTTTTTTGCGCCTGCTCATGTACGAAGATGCGTATGGATTTACTTTTACAAGAGTGCTTGTGCACTCATTTATGATATTTCTCATGCTCATTCTATCGTTTACTGCCGTAAAAATTTGGCTTGAAAAAGTCTCTCTGTTTCACTTTTATTTCATTACATCGCTCATTTACTATACAGCCATCAATATTGTGAATATCGACCAAATTGTCGTCAAACAAAATATGGACCGCTATGAATCGACCGGGAAAATTGACGTCCAATACTTAAGCCATTTTTCTAGCACGGGTGTATTAGGGTTGATCGATCTTTATAAAAAAAAGCCCAATATCCCGGAATTAAGGAATGAATTAACTCATCAAAAAAATTGGGTGAGAAATGGTGAAAGCCATTGGCAATCCTATAATCTTATTCGTTCACGTGCTGCCGAACAATTAAAAAATTTATCGATTAAATAGAATGAAACCACTCCTGTACTGATTGCAGGAGTGGTTTTTAAAAAATTGCATTTAGTTTTTGTGGTGAAATGCCACTGCAATCCTTTATCATGGTAAAATGGAGTATAAATGTTTTCTGGAATGAGGTTGGTTTGATGATTAAAACGATGTTGTTTGATGTGGATGGAGTATTGTTGAGTGAGGAGCATTATTTCGACGCCTCCGCATTGACAGTTTGGGAGCTTTTATACAGCAATAACTATCTTGGTCTGCAGCCGCAAAAATTTTCAACGGAATATACATCTTCTGAAATAACAGCGATAAGAGAACAAGTTTTTCAGGAAGATGCGGTTTTGAAATTTTTAAAATCCCGTGGACTTAATGCGAATTGGGATATGATTTATTTAACGTTTAGCTATCAGCTCATCCATCTTTTATCCCAAATTAAAGAGGTGGAGTCAGAGCATATTAAAAAATGGCTTGGAATCCAAATCACAAGGGAAACGTTGCTCGAAATCGGAAATACACTTAAAAAACACAAAGTTACAGTCGAATTTCATTTATTTTTGGAAGACTTCCATCAATCTGTTGGGATGAAACAGTCACTATTTGATTATTTGGACACACTTGCAAAAGAAAAATTAGGTATTGAAACAACTGTATTCCGCCAAAAGGGAACTCTTTGGTCCGTTTGTGAACATATTTCTCAGGAATGGTACGTAGGGGATGAAAATGTTTTCGCATCGACAGGCAGGCCTTCGGTTCAGTTGGGCAAGAAAGGGTTTTTGGCGAATGAGGAAACGCTGCGGTCAAAGTCAGAAATAAGCGAGCTTTTCGAGTTTTTATTGAATGCTGGAATTTCGATCGGAATTGGAACGGGCCGGCCGGCTTTGGAAACGATTGAACCGTTCAAGCATTTAAACTGGCTGCGTTATTTTGAGGAAAACCATATCGTAACTGCCGATGAAGTTTTAAAGGCTCAAAATGAATACACGAGCAAAAAATCGTTATCTAAACCACATCCATATACGTATATCCAGGCGCTGTATGGCAAGGATTATCCGATTCAGGATTGCCTGCAAAAACACTTGCCGATTGAAAGCGCAAAGGAAGTATTGATTGTTGGAGATTCTCTTGCTGATTTATTGGCAGCACGCGAAATGGGTGCGACATTTGCAGCCGTTTTAACAGGGCTTTCCGGCCAAAATGCGAGAAGCGAATTCGAAAAATATCAAGCTGATTATATCCTCGATTCCGTTTTGGATGTTAAAAATTTAGTAGAGAGCATATATTGACTTTTATTCAGTCGGAATACAGAAAGAGGGGGAACCGTACCCCTCTTTTTGTTATTAGATTTGTTATTAAAAAATGGACTGGTTGGCGGATGGTGCGGGCAACTCCAAATTTTCAATTTCCTTTAAACCTTTAATTAATCCAAGCTGTTTAATCACACCAATATCAGCTTTTTTATCAAGCGTGAGTACCATAATTGCATCACCACCGACAGCTGTTCTGCCTACTTGCATCGTTCCGATATTTATCTCGTAATCTCCTAAAATGGAACCTACTTTTCCAATCATTCCAGGGACGTCCTGATGACAAATATAAAGCAAGTAGCGTTCCGGCTTGACATCGACGCGGTAAGTATTCATTTTAACTATTCGTGCGCCATATCCATTTAACACCGTGGCTCCGATGCTTGCAGTCTTGTTTTCGCGCGAAATCACGAGCTCCATATAATTGGCGAATCCTTTGTTCGCCGCATTTTTTTGGACGGTGTACGGAACTCCTTTTTCTTTTAAAAGGTGAAACGCATTGATTGCATTAACAGAATCCTTAAAATGATAGGAAAGAATACCCTTTATCATCATTCTTGTTAATAAATCAGTATCCTCGTCAATCAAATCCCCGTAAAAATTTATTTCAATTTTATCTGGTGCCTGCTTTAATAATTGAACGGACAGTTGACCGAGCTGTTCCCCAAGAATGAGGAAGGGCTGGAGTTTATGTTGAGCTCCACCCGTTATTTGCGGCATATTTACCGCATTGTGGATCGAGTTTGTTTCAAAAATTTCTATGATTTCTGCGCTCACCTCCTCAGCCACCTTTTCCTGAGCTTCAACCGTTGAAGCTGCAAGGTGGGGAGTAACAATAATATTCGGATGTTCAAGCAGTTCTTTTTTAATTACAGGTTCATTTTCAAATACATCAAGAGCGGCCCCAGCCACATGACCGGACTGAAGTGCCCGAATGAGGGCATTTTCATCAAGTATTCCGCCACGTGCACAATTTATTATCCGCACACCACTCTTTGTTTTGCTCAAATAGTCATCATCGATAAGCGATCTTGTTTCGTTGGTAAGGGGAGTATGGAGAGTGATGATATCAGATTCCCTCGCAATTTGTTCAAGGCTTGCGTTTGTTACACCAATTTTTTTAGCACGTTCCTCTGTTAAATAAGGATCATAGCCTAAGATTGTCATGCCAAAGCTCTTGGCGCGTTTGGCAACCTCTGTACCTATTTTTCCCATTCCGATGATTCCGAGCGTTTTTTTGTATAATTCGATTCCCTTAAAAGCACTGCGGTTCCAAATTCCTTCAGACGTAATTCTATGGGCCTGCGGAATATGTTTTACTAAAGAGAGCATCATCGCCAACGTATGCTCAGTAGCCGCAATCGTATTCGCACCAGGCGCATTGATCACGATAATTCCTTTTCTGGTTGCAGCATTCACATCGATGTTGTCAATACCAACCCCTGCACGGGCAATGACCTTTAATCGGTCGGCATTGTGCAACACTTCCTCGGTGACCTGTGTTTGGCTGCGGACAATCAATGCATCATAATTTTTGATGATCTCCTTGATGTCTCTAGGAGGCAATCCGATTCGTTTATCCACTGAAAAATGAGGATGTTCCATCAAACTGCGAAGTCCATGGTCACTGATTTCATCCGTAACAAGTACTTTATAATGCATGGATCCATACCTCCTTGGCCTTAGAAGTCGCTTTGCCTAGCAAATTCGTTATACCTAAATCATGCATTGTCATTTCAATTCCAGATAGTACTTTCAAAATGTCAAAAGGAGTGCAGTAGCCCATATGGCCAATTCTTATGATTTCACCTTTTAGTTTTCCTTGCCCGCCTGCGATGGTGATCCCATATTTTTTCTCCAAACCCGACTTAATTTGTTTTGTTTTTTCATTATTAGTGATTACTGATGTAATAGTAGAAGAAGCATCATCATCACATGTGAGCAGTGGCAAATCTAAGGTCGTAAAACCTGCACGCACCATGTTTTTAAGTAGGTGATGCCGTTTGATGACATTTTCGAATCCTTCATCTTCAATCATTTTGCACACTTCCTGAGCTCCAAAAATAAGAGAAACTGCAGGAGTAAAAGGGGTGGATTTTTCTTTTTCATAAGAAGCTATATAACGGTTTAGATCTAAATAAAACCTTTTGGTGCTACACATTCCAATTACTTTTTTTGCTCGTTCGCTAAAGGCGATAAAAGCGAGTCCCGGAGGCAGCATGAGCGCTTTTTGCGAGCCTGCTACAAGAATGTCGACATTCCATCTTTCCATATCCATCGGCACAGCGCCAATACAACTCACACCATCAACAATGAACAGAGCCTCGGTTTTCTGTTTCGTAACAAAACCTAAATCACGAATGGGATTTACAATACCAGTAGATGTTTCACAGTAGGTGGCAAAGACTGCCTTTATTTTTGTGTTGATGGAGTTCAAGAAGTTTTCCAAATCATCGTGGCAACATGTTTTTCCCCACTCGATGTTGAGTCGATGGACATTTGCTCCAAATGCTTCACAAATGCTCGCAAAGCGTTCACCAAATGCACCAGTGACGATGACGACAACATTATCATTTTCTTCGATGACATTTGCCGCGGCAGTTTCCAACGCAGAGGTTCCGCTGCCGGATATTAAATAAACAGGATTTTTTGAGCCAAAGACCGGTGCAAGTCGTGTTGAAACATTCTCAAGCAGCATCGGAAAAGCACTTCCACGATGGGCAATCATTGGCTGATTCATTGCATGTTTCACACGTTCAGGGATCGGCGTCGGGCCCGGGGTAAATAAGCACTGTTGATCCATTAACATGGCATTCATCCTTTCAAATAAAAATAATTAAAAACGCCCCTCCCAACAGGCAGTATGATCCTGTTGGGAGGGGCGTGGTATATACGCGGTGCCACCCTCATTTGTTACAATAAAAATAGTAACCTCTAAACGATAACGGTGTTGGGCCGTCCCGGCCTAATTGATTTCAGCCGACAAGTTCAGAAGTGCTAGGTTTAATAAGAAAAGCATCGGTTCCCACCAGCCACCGACTCTCTGAGCCTTTTTCCCATCAACCTTCTTCATCATAACTACTATTATGAAAATCAATGTACTGAATATTCTATAATTTTAACAAGTATTTGTAAAGGATATATGTCCTCATTTCTTAAAATGTACGATACGTATTGCCAATTTAGTACTGAAATTTTTGATGTTATATGAGTATTTTTAATTAGTCTGTCCAACTCGGATGGAAAATAGATTCGCAAGCATCTTTCGCATCGTTTTTGAAGTATTATGCTAAAATAAGGTCAAGCTAAAGACTATATGAGGTGAAAACATGAAAATTGAAGTATGGTCCGATTTTGTATGTCCGTTTTGTTATATTGGCAAGCGCAGGCTGGAACAGGCACTTGACCAATTTCCGAATAAAGAACAAGTAGAAGTAGAGTTTAAAAGCTTTGAGCTCGATCCAAATTCTTCGCCATATCCAGGAAAAAACATTCACGAAGTTTTGGCAAAAAAATATGGCATGAGCCTCGAGCAAGCAAAGCAAGCGAATAAAAATGTTGGTGACCAGGCGGCAAGTGTCGGATTAACATTTAATTTTGAAGAAATGAAGCCAACAAATACGTTTGATGCACATCGATTGGCAAAATATGCTCAAACAAAAGGCAAAGAAAAAGAGCTGACTGAGACGCTATTGAAAGCCTACTTTACTGAATCGAAGCATATTGGGGACGATGAAACATTGGCTGACATTGCCCAAGCGGTCGGACTGGACAGGAATGAAGCGTTAACAATACTTCAAGACAAAACGGCCTTTGCGAACGATGTAAGAATTGACGAAGGCATCGCACAACAATTCGGCATATCCGGAGTTCCATACTTTATCATAAACCGAAAGTATGCCATTTCAGGTGCACAGCCTGCAGAAACGTTTAAAAACGCGCTTGAAAAAGTTTGGCAGGAGGAGTCACCTGCGCCTGTTTTGCAAGATTTATCAACTGAAACTGGTGCAAGCTGTACCGATGACAGCTGTGCTGTTCCGGGTAATAAGGAATAGCACAACCCTTTGATGGGATTTTTCAATTGAATTATGATAATTTGGACAAAATGTTATAATAGTACATACATATTACATCCAGCACGGGAGGATACGAAACTTGTTACATAAACAAATGGAACTATATGTTGCAGAACTTGTAAAGACAATAACTAAGGAACCGACAGAAAGTGGCACAATTCTTGAAATGTTTAAGGAAGAAAAAGAATATGCAGAAACGCATAACTTATTGCCAAGCGAGTTCAAAAGCAAGTTGAGTGTAAAAGATTCCGGATCAAGATTTTTAGACGCATATATCGAAAGAGGCGACAAGGAAACAGAATCGTTCATTGGAAATGAAAGTCCAGATTTTTTGAACGAGCCGCTTGCCTATTTTAAACAGCACAAAAATGAGTTTCTTTATCTTGAATCGAAATGGTTTGAAGTCATTGGTGTGGATGCGATTTCTCTTGAAGCGGATGATGTATTCGGAACGTATGACGTGATGCTTGGCTTGAAGCTCCAAAAAAAAGTTGATAAAGTCTTAAAAAATTGTCTGAATGCATTGGTTCAAGGAGATGGAGCTTCCTACGATGTATTGTTTAATGGCGAGGATGGCTTATGGAATGTGAATTTTGCACTGAATAATGTTGACGGTTTTACTGAGGAAATGTCTATTCGGGATGCATATGAATTAATATACAGCTTATTATTTACGCTTGTCGAAAAGGTGGAAGAAGAAATCAAGGGGTGAAATGAAAACGAATTGCCCTTCTTTTCTTTTCGATTATGAAGTTCTTAAATTGACACGATCCAGCCGATTTAATAAAATTTTATATATATTCACACAACTGATGCTTAATAGTTCTTACAACCGTAAGTGCCTATTAAGCATTTTTTCTTAAATCCAGTTTTATCCTAAAAAAATAAAGAGGCTTTGTCCAATAAAAAAGGGTGGATTAAACATGAGTGAGGAAAAAAAGAGGTTTATTCAGGAATTCGTTCCGGGAAAGCAAGTAACATTAAGTCACATCATTGCCAATCCGGATGCGGATATGTTTGAAAAACTGGGCATACAGGAAGCAGGGGCATTGGGCATTTTGACGTTGACACCAAGCGAGACGGTAATTATTGCTGGTGACTTGGCAACAAAGTCAGCCAATGTGAAAATAGGATTTCTTGACCGGTTTACAGGAAGTCTCGTAATTGTAGGAAGTGTTTCAGAAGTCGAAAGTGCCATGCAGGAAATCAATCGATTTCTTGAGAATATATTAAACTATACTACTGCTAAAATCACGAAGTCCTAATCTACTTCAAATGTGAGGGATCTATCCATGACCAATAAAAATAGAGCAATGTTAATTGGCTCGATTGGTGCGGGCAAATCCACCCTCACCAATGCATTGCTTGAAAAAGAAGTAAAAGTCGTCAAAACCCAGACGCTGATTTATTATGACTGGATTGTCGATACACCTGGTGAGTACACGGAAAATCCGCTGTTTTATAAAAATATTATGGCCACATCCCTGGAAGTTTCACATATTCTCTACTTGCAAGATGCCACAAAGAAAAACACAGTTTTTCCACACGGCTACAGTCTCGGACTCAACAAATTGCCAATCGGTATTGTCACAAAAAGCGATCATGAACGTGCGGATATTTTGGCAGCTGTTGCTCAATTAAGAAAAGTCATTCCAAAAGGTCCAATCGTAGTTGCCTCATCGGTCAAAAAAGAAGGTTTGGTAGAAATTCGCGAATTTGTTAAATGTAATTCGCTTGAGGAAATGAAACACTACTTTAATAACCATCCTTCTGAAAAAGTATTTTTTAAGTGAAAATCTTTACATTTTTCAGATTATATTTTATATTTTGATTATACAAATCAATTTACAGGCAATGGGGCCGCATGCAAACTGTTAATTCAGACGGTTTATATGTGGCGTTTTTGTTTTTTGGGAGATGGGAAATGAAACACTTAACTCCACAAAATGAAGAAATCATTTCCGCTGGTATCGACATTGGAACAAGCACGACCAAGATCGTCATCAGTAAATTTACGCTTATGAATATGGCTGGCGGGGCGCATATGCCTCGAATTGAAATTATCAATAAAGACATCATCTACCGAAGCCCTATTTTTCCAACTCCGTTAGTAACTTCAACGATCGTTGATATCGAAGCAGTTGACGAACTAGTGAGATTGGAATATATAAAAGCCGGAATTCGACCTGAAGACATAAAGACAGGTGCCGTTATTATTACTGGGGAAACAGCAACAAAGAAAAATGCCGAAGAAATGATACATCATCTATCCGATTATGCGGGTGAGTTTATTGTTGCAACTGCTGGGGCGGATCTAGAGGGGATTATTGCCGCCAAAGGCTCGGGGGCATATGAATTTTCGAAAATCAGTAGAAGCCGTGTGATTGCCAATATTGATATCGGCGGGGGGACAGCCAATGTGGCAGTATACAAGGCTGGCAAGCTTTGCGGAACATGTACTTTACATATAGGAGGAAGGTTGATCCGATTTTCCGATGATAAAATTGGAAAGATCTCGGAGCCTATTAAAAATTTATTACACGAGTGGAAGTCAGACCTTAAAGAAGGACGGACTTTTTCGTTAACAGAAATTGAAAGTATTACAGATTATATGGCACAAGTCATTGGACGAATGCTAAAGCGAGAGCTGACAGCAACGGATAAGAACCTTTTGCTTGGACATGAGCCCAACTGGAATGAATGCATCAATGCGATCATGTTTTCCGGAGGTATTGGTGAATGTATTTATCAATATGAAAAAAATTCATCTGATCCGCAAAGCTTCAATGATATAGGCATGATATTGGCAAAGTCGCTGACAACGGCTTCCTCTTTAAGTGATTGGGAATGGATAAGGCCACAAGAGACAGTTAGGGCAACCGTTCTTGGAGCCGGCGCACATACGACTGAAATTAGCGGAGCGACGATTGAAGTTGAAAAAGAGGACTTACCGATCAAGAATTTGCCTGTGTATGAGATTTGTTTTGAGAATGATTTCCTGAAAGGCATCAAGAAAATTCCCTTTGCTATTAAAGAAGCAATTGATATGTATGATTCCTATAATGAAGGACAGAATTTCTCGATTTATTTTTCGAAAATTCCTCATATTGGATTTAAGGAAGTTCATCAACTAGTCGATTGCCTTCTTAATTCAATGAAACAAGTGAAACACTCGGATGTGCCTTTGGTGATTGTGTTGGAAAGTGATCTCGCCAAGGTGGTGGGCCAAACCATTAAAATGATACAACCGAAGCAAAAAATCATTTGCATTGATCAAATTCAAGTTGAACATGGTGATTATTTGGATATCGGACAAGTTTTGCAGACAAATGTTGTTCCGGTTGTGATTAAAACACTAACTTTCCATCAGTAAGGAAGGAGGAAAAACGATGAAATTAAGTACAAATTATATAGGAACCGTTTATCAGTTTTCTTCCCTGAAGGACTTATTTGCGAAAGCGAATGAAGAAAAGTCCGGTGACCGACTGGCTGGAATCGCAGCGGAAACCGTCCAGGAACGTATTGCCGCCAAAGAAGTTTTAAGTCATATCACAATAGCAGAGATCAGGGAAAATCCAATGCTTTCGCCTGAAGAAGACGAAGTGTCACGAATTATCGAAAACCAAATCAATAGACCAGTCTATCAATCAATCAAGAATTGGTCGGTGGCAGAATTAAGGGAATACATTTTAAGCGATAAAACGACCGGTGAGGATTTAAAAAGGCTTGGCAAGGGATTAAACAGCGAAATGATTGCTGCCGTTGCAAAAATCATGTCCAATCTTGACCTCGTGCATGCTGCCAATAAATTGGAGGTCTTGTCGAAATGCAATATAACAATTGGGCAAAAAGGAGTACTCGCATCGAGGCTGCAGCCCAATCATCCTACGGACAGTGTTGAAGGCATGCTTGCATCTCTGAAAGAAGGTCTGTCATACGGAATCGGTGACGCCGTAATCGGCATCAATCCGGTTGATGATTCGGTAGAAAGCGTAAAACGTTTGCTTCATGCTACTCATGATTTCATTAAGCAATGGCAAGTTCCAACCCAAAATTGTGTACTGGCACATGTGACGGCGCAAATGAAAGCGATCCAACAAGGTGCACCTGCTGACATGATTTTCCAAAGTATTGCTGGAACGGAAGCAGCAAACCGTTCATTTGGTATAACCGCCTCATTATTGGAGGAAGCCAACGAAATGGCAAAGATCTACGGAACTGGCACTGGTCCGCAACGCCTTTATTTTGAGACTGGACAAGGATCCGAACTATCGGCGGAAGCGCATTTTGGAATTGATCAAATGACACTCGAATCGCGCAATTACGGATTTGCACGCTATTATGATCCATTTATCGTCAATACGGTCGTCGGCTTCATTGGACCCGAATATTTGTATAACAACAAACAGGTTATTCGCGCAGGCCTTGAGGATCATTTTATGGGAAAACTGCACGGTATCCCAATGGGAGTCGACATTTGCTATACGAACCATATCAAAGCTGACCAAAATGATATCGAGGATTTAGCGGTCCTTTTGACTGCGGCAGGAGTGAATTTTGTCATAGCTGCTCCAATGGGAGATGATTGCATGTTGAACTATCAATCTCTCAGCTACCACGATGTTGCTACCCTAAGACAGACGTTGAACAAACGCCCTGCTCCAATTTTTGAAGACTGGCTGGAGAAAATGGGAATCTACGAAAATGGAAAACTAAGTTCAATTGCAGGCGATCCGACAATTTTCACGCGATAGGAGGTGGATCAGGATGAATCCTGAACTTGTTGAAACCATTACAAAATTAATTGTTGAAAAATTACAAACCGTTTACCATTTGTCAGATGAAGCTGATGATACCGCAAAACTGCTACCAGAATCGGTCAAGCTATGGAATACGAAGTCACACGATGAAAACGGTAAAAATCATGGCTTTACCTTTGAACACGCATCTGAAAGGAAAGAAGACTCCGATCAGCTTGTAAAATTCAGCGATTATACGTCTGCTCCGAATGTGACGGAACAAAAGGAGAAAGCAGAAAGCAAAAAATCACCGGTTCAATGCGAGGAACAAATGGTTCAGGACGGGATCGAACAGCCATTCAATCAAGAAGAACTAGAATCGCTGATCAGCAAAACGCCCGCTCGAATTGGAGTAGGCCGTGCTGGTTTGCGTCCAAAAACGAGCACTTGGCTTAAATTTCGTTATGATCATGCCGCAGCAGTCGATGCAGTTTATGGAAACGTCAATGAAGAGCTGCTAAAGAGCCTGGATCTTTTTAAGGTGAATACTCTGGTAACCGAAAAGGAAGTGTATATTCGCCGCCCGGATATGGGACGAAAGCTTTCAGACGAAGCAAAAAATATGATTTCATCGAAATGTGTAAAGTCTCCTACCGTTCAAATTGTCGTTTCCGACGGTTTAAGCTCAAAAGCGATTGACGCAAATTTGGAGGACGTCTTTTTATCGCTTCAGCAGTCGCTGAAAAGTATTGGACTCGATGTTGGAACTCCTTTCTTTATCGAAAAAGGCAGGGTTGCTGTCATGGATGATATTGGCGAACTTCTCCGGCCGAAGATTGTCGTTTTATTGATTGGTGAGCGGCCAGGCTTGGTAAGCGCAGAGTCTTTAAGCGCTTATTTATGCTACGAACCGCGCATCGGAACAATCGAAGCGGACCGAATGGTGATCTCGAATATTCATAAAGGGGGAATTCCTCCGGTTGAAGCAGGTGCCTACCTCGGTACCATCATTCAAAAAGTATTGAAGTATGAAGCCAGTGGTGTATCACTCGTTCAAAAAGAAGGGTAGGAGGCGATAAAAGTGAGCTTAGAGCGCATATATGCCGAAGTGCTGGCCGTTCGCATCATTGCAAATGTGGATGTAGCATTAGCAGAGCAATTTAAGTTAAGGCCTGATCAAAGAAGTTTGGCTATTTTCACTTCCACCATTGATGATGTAGGTTACACAGCTTTGGATGAAGCGACAAAAAGAGCCGATGTTGAAGTAGTGTATGCACGCTCCTTCTATGCAGGAGCGGCTCATTCGTCCGGTCCGTTATCCGGTGAAATGATCGGAGTAATAGCCGGCCCCTCACCGGATGAAGTGAAAAGCGGTATGGATGCAGTAAGGCAAACGATTGAATCTGATGCTTATTTCGAGGCTATTAGCGAGGACAAAAGCCATGCACTGTATGCACATGTTGTTGCAAGAACAGGTGCATATCTCGCGAATGAAGCTGGTGTAAAACAAGGTGAACCATTAGCCTATTTAATTGCACCTCCGTTGGAAGCAGTCTATGGCCTTGATGCTGCTTTAAAGGCAGCCGATGTGAAACTGATGAAATTTTTCGGTCCTCCCTCGGAAACAAATTTTGGTGGAGCCTTGTTGACGGGCTCTCAATCAGCCTGCCAGGCAGCAGTGGATGCATTTAAGGAAGCGATTTTGACGATTGCCAAAAATCCAACACAGTATTAAGCTCCTTATCGTTTAAACCAACCAATGAATAAACTTAATTAAATAAGCAAAAAACGATGTCTCCTTTAATAGAGACATCGTTTTTTGCTTTTTACAAGCGTTAATATTGTTAGAATATTTGGAATATATTACAATATACTTGTCTGTAAAAGTTTATAACCTACCTGATTCCTTAACGTCTTGTGATTCAGACAATTTTGATACTTTTCACCAAGCAGTTAGGAAGGAGGTATACATGATGGAAGTATTCGTTGGTATAGCACTTATTATTCTTACTATTCTGGTAGGAACAGCAATTGGCTTAAAGGCAAACAAAAATGTCCGTTCATTTAAAGAAGCAGAACACGAAATTTATGTTGGCCAGAAAATGAAAAAATAATGGAAATTGGGGTGGATATATTGAAGTCAAAGGAACAACAAATGCTCGAGGATAAAAAGCAGCTTAACCATTATGGTTATGCGCAGGAATTATTGCGTGACATGGGTGGATTTTCAAATTTCGCCATTTCGTTTTCCATTATTTCGATCCTGACTGGAGCTGTTTCCTTATATGGCTACGGCCTAATGTATGGTGGTCCTGGCATGATGGGATACGGATGGACAATCGTCGCTTTCTTTGTTCTCTTGGTGTCGGCTTCTCTCGCTGAACTTGCCTCAGCCATTCCTACTGCAGGGGCATTATACCATTGGTCTGCTGCGTTGATGGGGACAAGAATTGGCTGGTATACTGCCTGGATTAATTTAATTGGCCAAATTGGCATCGTCGCTGGAATTGATTACTCGGTGGCGCTGTTCGCAGATCCTCTCCTTGGTGGAATTTTCAATTATAGCTCCACAGATACAACTATTTTGATCGTATTTGGTGTTGTTTTGCTTTTACACGGCATTCTAAATCATGTTGGCATTAAAATCGTCGCCAAGTTAAATGATTTCTCGGCGTGGTATCATATGGCAGTTGTCGCGATTTTAGTAGTCAGCCTGGCATTTTTTACGAAACATGGCCTACAGCCGATTGATTATTTATTTCACATTGGAAAAACATTTACAGATAAGCCGTATGCACTGGCCTTTTTAATTGGATTATTACAGGCGCAATGGACGTTTACGGGATTCGATGCTTCCGCTCATACAATTGAAGAAACCGTGCACCCGAGGGTAAGAGCTCCTTGGGGAATCTTTAATTCCGTCGCTTTTTCATTTGTGTTCGGATTCATCATGCTTGCTTTTGTCACCCTATCGATTCATAATGCAAATGGAGCTGTGCATTCTGACAATGCATTTATTTATGTCATCAGCCAGGCATTAGGCGGTACGTTTGGAAACATCGTCCTGTGGCTCGTTACATTTGCCATGTTCTTTTGTGGGCTTTCTTCCATTACATCGTTTTCACGTATGATGTATGCGTTTTCGAGGGATAACGGTATGCCTTTTAGCAAGCAATGGGCCGAGATCAGCCGCAAGTATCGTACCCCTGCAAAAGCCATTTGGCTCTCCGTCATTCTGTCATTTGTACTCGCATTTATTGACTATGTGGCAAAAAAAATAAATCCGAATTTCAGTTATTCTACAATCGCGTTTTTAACAGCAGTAAGCGTGGTTGGTTTATACGTAGCATACGGCATTCCGATTTTCTTAAAGTTGCGAGCTGAATCGAAAGGGTATTTCAAACCAAAGCATTATGGACCTTGGAGCCTCGGAAAATGGAGCCGTCCGATCAATGTTCTGAGCTTATTGTGGATTGTTTTCATATGTGTTGTAATGGTCATTCCTCCGAATCAAATGGCAGGGTATGCGATTGTTGGAATGTTCATTCTTCTTTTCATCATGGACGTCGCACACTATAAGTACCATTTTAAAGGCCCGCAAGCAGCACTTGAAAAATCGGTTGAAGAGATCAAGCGTTTAGAGGGAGAATTTGAACACATTATACACGGCAATGATTCTGACCAGAATTTCTCCCAATAGAGCTTTTTTTGAGCGTACGGGCTGTGCCAAATTTCGGCATAGCTTTTCTTTACCGTTAAAATAAAATTTCATTTCAATAATAAAATATTATACAATTGGTAATGGTGATTAAATGGGGATACAAAACAATTATGTGCTCGAAAATGGAAAATTGAATGATTCACTCATCGTTAAGAGAGAGGTTCTTTATAAAGGTCCAAATGGCAGAGAGGTGGAGCGAATTTTCGTTTTGTCGGCGACAAGCTATATTTTCAAGCCTTTATCCACGGTCGAGGAAGACAATAAAGAAATTTGGATATACGAAAATATCCTTCCTTCGTTTCCTTCCATTTATCCAAAAATCATTGACAAATCGCCAGATGATTCCAAAAATACTCGATGGATCATTTATGAGGATTTAGGCAATATCCGCCACCTGTTCACAGAAAAAGTTGTGTTACAAGTAATTGAACAGATGATAACGTGGCATTCGCTGCGAATCGATACAGTGATCAATGAGCCATTAATAGGGGCAAAACCGAAGATTGAAGAAGTACGGAACGATTTGCACTCGAATATGGACGAAGGTATGCAAACTTTTTCACCATTAGGAATGGACAAAGAACGAATCTTAAGGATCCTGAAGCTAATGGAAGAAGCCGATTTCACGCAGTTTCCCGTTCTTGTTCACGGCGATCTTCATCTTGGAAATTATGGTCTGTCACATGGAAAATTGGTCATTATGGATTGGGAGCATGTGCATGTAAATACCCGTTATTGTGATTTATATCATTTGCTTGATTTGTCGCATCCTCTTTTTCCGAAAACGATGGAGAGAGAGTTTCGGAGCCACATACTGAATCAATATTATGAACGTGCTGTCATGAATGGATTAAACCTTTCACTGAAGGATTTTACATTTGAATATTATTTATATGCGTGCGTTTTTTCGCTCTGGATGATTTTATTGATTCAGAAAGATTTGGTCTGCAAGGAAGAAAAATGGCCTAAAAAGACACTAAGAAATCAAATGAACGAATCGCTTCAAAGTTTTGAACAATGCTCGTTGGAGCTGTTTGAAATATTGAAGAATCGGTAAGGTGGCTTAGTTATGAAAAAAGTAGGATTGGTCATGCGGAAAATTCAATTCACCGAAGCACAGGGGCCTCGGATTTTCGCAGAACGGCTCAAAGAAATTGGCAGAGAAATTGATGTTGATATCATCTTTATTTCTCCGGAACGCCATGTAAGCGGTTACGATTGGAAGCCCGGATATGAGCATGAAAAAGGGGATTTGGTCAATTATGATATTGTACTCGATCAAATTGACAAAGAAAAACTTGATCATGTGATTTATACCGTATCAGGATTTACATTTTTAAAAATGTTTATAAAAAAAAGCGTGTTATTTCCGCATAGTTTTCCGGATCCCGCTCTTACTGGCTATGAAATGATGAAGCCTTTTTATTCGATCGTCGATAAAGCAATCGTGCAAACTGAGTTTTTGAAGAGTGAACTTGCCCGTCAGTTCGGGGTGACGGATGTAACGGTTATTCCGATTGGTTTTAATGAGGTTTTGGCGAAAAAGCATTACGATCCATCACAGGTGATTGAAAATCGAATTCTTTGGATTGGGCGCGATGAGGAAAATAGGCGTCCGGATCTCGTTCTCGATTATGGCCGACAAAATCCTGACAAGGAAGTTTACATGGTTTTCGGAGGCGAACGCTATAAGGAAAGCATGAAGAAATACCACATACCGGATAATGTCCGTCTGCAATTTGCACTGACGCAGGAGGAGATTTTCACACTGATGAACTCTTCCAAGGTTTATTGGAGTTGTTCAAGATTTGATACATTTGCAATGCCGCTTACCGAGGCATTGGCTATGGGCAAAATAGTCGTAAAGCCCGAACATCCTTGTTACAGCCATATCCATGCGAAGCATGCATTTGCCGGTAATGAGGAAAATTGGTTCGAACTCGTTAACATGGCAGCAGCTTCTTCACAAAAAACGTCTGCCGAAAATCGTCTCTACGCTTTTGAAACCTTTTCCCGGAGCGTTATGAAACAAGGCTATCAGGATTTTTTCGCCGAATGGCTAAAATGATCTTTGCATACGAATGAGCCAAAAAACGTCTTTTCAACAATCCTGATTAAAAAAGCTTTGCACATAAAAAGGATGCCATACATTTGTGTAGGGCATCCTTTTTCTTTAATACGTAGAAATCGCCGGTTCCATTTTGAACTCTTCATTTTGACCGACAAGTATAATTTCATTCAACTGGTCACTTGATTTGACAATCATCCTGTCTTTGATTGTGACGTTGCAGCCTATCACAGCGTTCTGGATGAGGGCATTGTTTCCTATTTCAGCACCAGGTAAAATAACCGAATTCCGAATGACCGTATTTTTTCCGACTTTCACCCCGGTGCATAGTACCGAATTTTTTATGATGCCATAAATTCTGCACCCTTCACTGACGAGCGATTTCATGATAGCGCCCTTGGAGTCTAAAAACAGTGGAGGATGTTGCGTGGAAGCCGTATAGATCATCCAGTCCGGATATTCCATGA
Source organism: Bacillota bacterium (assembly GCA_030705745.1). Taxonomy (GTDB): domain Bacteria; phylum Bacillota; class Bacilli; order Bacillales; family Cytobacillaceae; genus Neobacillus_A. The sequence continues at coordinate 17,540 of JAUZPT010000011.1, forward strand.
AAACATTTGTTTTCTCGGATAATAAGTCCATATTAGCTCGCCAAAAACTTTCGACCGTACCGACATCTTTCCAATATCCTTCGAAATGATAGGCTTGCAGTACCATTGAATCTTTGATCATAGCGGGAATGATATCGGTTCCAAAATCATTTCTCGGAAGAACATTATCATTGCTACCTTCCAAATAGTTAAGCAAAACCTCTTTTTTAAAAATATATACTCCCATGGATGCCAAATTGGAAAGGGGACGTGTCGGTTTTTCTTCAAATTCGGTTATTTTTCCATTCTTGTTCACGTTCATAATTCCGAACCTCGACGCTTCCTCCCAGGGTACTTTGACTACCCCAATTGTCACATCTGCATCTGTGAGTATATGATGTTTTAGCATTTTCTCATAATCCATTTTGTAAATATGGTCTGCTGAGATAATCAAAATATGTTCGGGATCATAGTGTTGAATGAAGTGGACATTTTGATAAATTGCTGCTGCTGTCCCTTCATACCATTGAACACGGTTTCGGGTTTCAAATGGAGGTAGTAATGTCACCCCACCATCATGCTGATTAAGCTGCCATTTTTGTCCATTCCCGATATACGTATGTAAAACATGAGGCTGATATTGAGTCAGCACCCCAACCGTATCGATATGCGAATTCCGGCAATTGCTCAAAGCAAAATCAATAATCCTATATTTGCCGCCGAATGGAACAGCTGGTTTAGCGATTGTTTGTGTTAATGTTTTCAGCCGGTTTCCTTTGCCTCCTGCTAGAACCATTGCAATCCATTTTTTTCTTGCCACATGCCTCTCCTCCAGAATGATGATCACAAGCTCATCGTATGAGATATAGTAGAATCATTTTTTTGGGCGTTATTATTTCAAAGCATCCCAAATCATACTATTAAGTAACCGTTCACGATGGAAAATAAAATAATGGCCTGTGAACAAAATTATTCTTCATCGCTTTCTTTATATATGAATCGAAGGAAGAAATATTCATAAGATTTTCTTATTGTGATAGTTTGAAAAACAATAATTTTCATTATGACTTTTATTCACTATAGTAATAGAAGAGGATAAAAAAGGTAAAAGGAGTGGGAGTATGGACATCAAAAAGGATGTAAAAAATCAATTTGGAAAAAGTGCCACGGACTATGTTGAAAGCAAAATTCATAAAGAAGGCAATGATTTGCAAAAACTCTTTAAAATGGCTGAGTTGACAGGAGCGGAAGAAGTATTGGATGTTGCTACGGGCGGTGGACATACCGCGAATAAGTTCGCACCATTTGTAAAGAGGGTGGTCGCAGTAGATTTGACGCCAGAAATGCTTGCAGCGGCAAAAAGCTTTATATTAGGAAACGGCAATGAAAATGTTGAATTTATTGAAGGCGATGCTGAGAATCTTCCATTTTCAGATGATTCGTTCAAGATTGTAACATGCCGTATCGCTCCACACCATTTCCCAAATGTAAAACAGTTTATTAACGAGGTTCATCGTGTTTTACATTCAGAAGGAACGTTTTTGCTCGTCGACAACGTCGCGCCAGAGAAAAATGAACATGATCATTTTTATAACAAGATAGAAAAAAAGAGGGATTATAGCCATTTTCGCGCATGGAAAAAAACTGAGTGGATAGCGATGCTCGAATTAGCAGGATTTGAACTTCAAGAGTTGCACACATTTGAAAAAAGGTTCGCGTTCGATTCGTGGTGTGAACGAATGAAGCTGTCGCCTTCGGAAAAAATGGATTTGAGCAACTTCTTTTTAGCCACAACAGAGGAAACGAAGAAAAAATTCCGAATAATAACAGAAGAAGAAAAAGTAATTTCCTTTACAGGTGAATCGATTATTGTAAAAGCAAAAAAAGTGTAATGAATTGACCTAAACTCAAAATCTAAGTAATTATGCTGCTGCCGATGATTTTTCATGCAATGGGCAAGAGGGAGTAAGAGAATGAAAGCAATTTTAGTTCATGAATTTGGAAGTACAGATGTTATGAAGTATGAGGACATAGACATTCCGGCCATTCAATCGATGCAGGTATTAATTCGCGTGGAAAAAACAAGCGTGAATTTTGCTGATATTAAGTCACGATACGGAACAAAAGGAAGTAGGACATTCCCTTTTATCCCAGGCATTGATGCGGCTGGTGTGATTGTCGAAGTTGGATCAGAAGTTCAATCATTAAAAGTTGGCCAAAGAGTGATCGCTTTTCCTGCACACGGATCCTACGCACAGTACATTGTCGCTGATGAAAATCTTACGTTTATTTTACCAGATTCTGTTGGGTTTGAGGTAGCGGGAGCTTGCCCGATCGTCTCTTTTCTTTCGTTCTGCTTGCTTTCGAATGTGGCTAGAATTGAAAAGGGTGAAACCGTTTTGATTCATGCAGCCGCAGGCG